>JAAZNB010000276.1 GCA_012798515.1 Chloroflexota bacterium | reverse complement strand
TTGCAGGCTTCGACGATAAAGGGTCCCATGGTGATATTGGGGGCAAAATGTCCATCGATGACGTCGATGTGGATCCAATCAACGCCTGCCTGTTCGGCAAGCTGGATTTGCTCTTTTAAATTGGTAAAGTCAGCGGATAGGATTGAAGCGGAGATGAGCATATCTTTCATTTTATTCACGGCACCAAACGAGTAGAATTTAGAGAGAACCAGATGTACAACCAGAACGGGATTAAACCACCAACCGAGAGGACTGTCAACAAACCCAGTCCCAGGGTGATCCAATCGATATCCCAGACGGGATCGTCTTTGGGTGGCCGGGGAGCGACTGCCGGCGCAGGATAATAAGTTGCTGTGGCCGGCGGAGGAGCCGGCTGGGCAACGGTCTGGGTGGATGGGCTGACGGGTGGCATATCCACGGCGTAAGTATCCGCCAGGTGGCTAAAGCTGAGCAAGATTCTGCCCAGCTGGTCGGCCGAGCGGTATCGAGCCGACGGCTCTTTGGAAAGTACCTTGAGTAGAATCTGTTCCAACCCGGGTGGAATTTCAGGGTTGAAAGTGCTGGGCGGCGGTGGAGCCACATCGCGATGCATGCGCGCCAGTTCTGTGGCATCTTCTGAGATGAAGGGTAGCCGCCCGGTGAGCATTTCGTACAGGATGACGCCCAGGGAGTAAACGTCCGAGGCAGGGGAGGGAGCGTTGCCGGCGGCCTGCTCAGGGGAAAAATACTGAGGCGAGCCCCAGACGACGTCGAATTGTTCATCCGGGCGAATGGAAGCCAGCGCCCGGGCGATGCCGAAATCGGTCACCTTGAGACGGTTATCTGGGGTGACGAGCATGTTGTGGGGCTTGACATCACAGTGGACAATGCCAGCTCTGTGCGCGTAGCCGATACCGGCGCAGGCCTGGACGATGAGCGGGATGGCTTCATCGAGCGAGAAGCGCCTGCGCTGAGTGATCATGGTCTTGAGATCGGTTCCCGGCACGTATTCCATGATGATGTACAGGCGGCCATTATCCAACCCAAAATCGTGAACGGTGACGATGTTGGGGTGAGTCAGGTTAGCAGCGGCGCGGGCTTCCTGGCGGAAACGCTCGCGAAAAGCGCTGTCGTTGGAGAAATCCTGGCGCAGGACCTTGACGGCGACCGGGCGTTCCAACATTAAATCGCGCGCACGGTACACCATCGCCATGCCGCCTTTCCCGATCGTTTGTTGCAGCTGGTACCGATTACCCAGTACCGGCGTTACAGATGAACCCCTGTCCATACGTTTGAGGATTATAACATACTCGTCCTTTACGAAACAAAGGATTGGCCGGGATTCTCCATAGCCGGTGTCAGGCGCCCCTGGGGTTGGGCCAGCGTTTCGCTTCGGCATGCATGCGAGCCATTCTAGAAGGTGCGGGGCCGTGGAACGGCATTTTAAGATAGATTTCTACCAAATGAGGTGTTCCTCCGCATTCCCGGGGCGGTTTTGTTTTCCAGCCAGGAAGGCATTGGTATAATTACCTGCATGGAGATTCATCGTGCGTGACATTCTTCGACTGCTTGTAAAAAACCGCTTGAGCATCCTGGTGCTGGCGCT
This sequence comes from Chloroflexota bacterium, assembly GCA_012798515.1. Lineage (GTDB taxonomy): Bacteria > Chloroflexota > Anaerolineae > Anaerolineales > Anaerolineaceae > JAAZNB01. Next base: position 2,892 of record JAAZNB010000276.1, on the reverse strand, counting down.
ACCCCTGGCAATCCTGGGAGAGGTACTCCAATGGGGAGCCGTGTGGGTGTTTGTCTTGTCTGCCGTGGCAGTCATTCCCATGGCGGGGTACATTGGCGAGGCCACCGAGGCCCTGGCCGGTTATACGGGGCCCAAGATCGGCGGCCTGTTGAATGCTACCCTGGGAAACGCAGCAGAACTGATCATAACCATCGTGGCCATCCGCGCCGGGCTGTTGGACCTGGTCAAGGCGTCCATTACCGGCTCGATCCTGGGGAATTTATTACTGGTGATGGGGTTCTCCATGGTCCTGGGCGGCAGCCGGCATGGCATTCAAAAGTTCGACCGCCAGCAAGCCTCCAACCATACCGTGTTACTGACCCTGGCGGTGCTGGCGCTGGTGATCCCTTCCCTGTTCAGCCATTCGATGGGCTCGGTCGGGGGCGTCAAGGTCGAGGCGCTGTCCCTGGGGGTGGCGGTGGTAATGATCGTGTTGTACGTCCTGGGGTTGGTCTACAGCCTTGGTGTCGCGCGCAGCCCGATCACTTATGCCCCTGCAAAGAGACCGGAAAAAAACCACGAAGGCTGGTCGGTGTCGGCGGCCATCGTCGTCCTGGCGATTGCGACCCTGGGGGTGGTGGTGGCCAGTGAAATCCTGGTGGATGCGGTCGAGCTGGTCGTAGCCGACATTGGATTGTCTGAGTTCTTCCTGGGAATCATCCTGATCCCGATCATCGGCAACGTGGCGGAACATATCGTGGCCGTGCAGGTGGCCATGCGCAACGAAATGGAACTGAGTATGGAGGTGGCCATTTCTTCGAGCTTACAGATTGCTTTGTTCGTGGCCCCCTTGCTGGTGTTTGTGTCGCTGTGGCTTGGCAATCCGTTGACCCTGGTGTTTAACCAGCTGGAACTGACGGCCCTGGGATCGGCAGTGATCGTCTCGGCCCTGGTATCTGCCGATGGAGAGTCAAACTGGCTGGAGGGCGCGGCGTTGATTGCCGTTTACCTGATCCTTGCTATTGCATTCTTCCTGTTGCCGGCTGCGTTATGAGAAGCTCTACCGGATTGCGACAGTACATCACCCGGTGGGTCGTGCTTGGGGCTGTGGCGACAGTGGTTTTCCTGTGTGCGGTGACATTTCTCGTCCTGTGGTTGTCTCAACCCAAAGCGGCGGTGGCTCTAATGGAGCCGGCCGAAATGACCGTGATCCCGGCGCCAAGTGAAACGCCTACCCCTGACCCGCGGCTGTTGGCCACAGCCACCCCAATGGCGGTGGTTTCGAAAGACGGAATTTCGATCGGCTCTTTCGTACAAATCAACGGCACCGAGGGGGACGGCCTGCGGCTGCGATCTGGCCCTGGTATCGATGACAGTATGCGATTCATTGGGATGGAAGCCGAAGCTTTCGAAGTGCGCGATGGGCCGGTCGACGCCGATGACATTACCTGGTGGTACCTGGTGGCGCCCTATGATGAATCCAGGAGCGGTTGGGCAGCGGCGCAATATCTGACGGTGATCTCACAACAGCCTTGATGATGGCAATCTCTTCTTCGGTGGAAAGATCATGAGCGAAAAACCTTTACCCAAATCGATTACTGCCAATCGCCAGATTGGCGAACTGATGATTGAATGGAACGATGGCCATACCAGTCATTATCCATTTGGACTGCTACGGGCTGCCTGCCCCTGCGCTTCGTGCCGCGGTGGCCACGAAAACATGCATGCTGAACCAGATGCCGGTGTGTTCGACGTCCACCTGCCGGATTCTCCTCAGACCCGTCTACAGAGAATCGAGGGCGTTGGCTCGTATGCGATTACAGTGGAATGGGAAGACGGCCACCATTATGGCATCTACAACTGGCATTATTTACGCTTGCTCTGCCCGTGTGAACAATGCCGGCAACAATAAAGCGGGGGTTGTTGCCCCCTTGCATGATTTGTTACAATTAAACAAGCCAGTTCAAGACTAATTACCAGGTAGTTCTTGGGGGTAGTTTGAGGCGGCGAAGCTGCCCCAAACTACCCCCAACATTTCTCCTGAAATCACGTTAAAATAAGATTAGCCGTCCAACGTGAACCGAAGTTGTCAAAAATGATAGCTGATTGCAAAACAAGGGATCACGCATATAATTAAGAATTAGGTTGAAAACTGGTCATTGTCCAGCGGTGGGGAAAACTATCTTTCACCTGCGGCTGAGTGGTATCGATAAATGTCGCGACGACAACCTGAAGCCCAAACGATTTTATCTACGTGGTCTTTTGGGCAGATTCAACCGAACGCCAGGAGCGAAGTCTGGATACACATCGAATGACTCAAAATTTTAATACCAGTCATGGCCCTGACCGTCAACTGCTACCTGGTTCTGTGCTCATCGACCGTTATTCCATACAAGATGTAATTGGGTTGGGGGGCATGGGAGCGGTTTATCGCGCAACTGATTTGCATTTTCCCAACGTGGTCAAGCTGGTGGCAGTTAAAGAAATGATCAACCAGGCGCCAGATCCGTTGGTGCGACAGACGATTGTCCAGAATTTCGAGCGTGAAGCCAATATTCTGGTCACCCTTTCGCATCCCTCGATTCCCAAGATCTTTGATTATTTTACCCACGACGAGCGATCTTACCTGGTACTGGAATACGTTAATGGGAAAGACCTGGAAGCGATCCTGAACGAAACGTCAAACTTCCTTTCTCAGGATCAGGTCATTGCCTGGGCGATTGAGTTGTGTGACGTGCTTCATTATTTACATTTTCACAAGCCAGAACCGATCATCTTCCGGGACATGAAGCCGTCCAACGTGATGGTCAACCAGCAAGGGCACATCGTCCTGGTGGATTTTGGGATTGCCAAGACGTTCAAGACCGGCCAGAAAGGGACCATGATCGGCACGGAAGGTTACTCTCCTCCCGA
>JAAZNB010000275.1 GCA_012798515.1 Chloroflexota bacterium | reverse complement strand
TCTGTGTTCCATCGGTGCGTTTAAAATGAGAGCCCGAGGATGACTTTGCCTCGAGCCGTTTTGCCTTACCAACGTGAACGAACCAGCATCTACCAAAACAGAATTATACATATAGTGGTCTAAATTGTCAATCTGTTTGCTCTGGGAATATGTTAATCCAATGGAGTCATGGCGTTCTTTTCGGGGGTCTCGCTGCACTCGCAATGACACCCCTGTCATTGCGGGCCCTCGGGTGTACTACCCGAGGTGCGAAGCAATCTCCACGCTAATCTGGGCAGCTCCGCGGCCTGGCAACGCCCCCACCTGTTTTGCAGTCTCCCGGAGGGTATCAATTTGGTTAAAATTAAACGCAAAGAATTGCATTTGCTATTATATGACTTATAATAGAATCGTATTCGATCCCTGTTTGGCGAGGAAAGCATATGTCCCTCAAAAAAGCCTTCTCAAAAGTTCCGCGTTGGATGGTAGTGTATTACGGCCTGATGGTCCTGTGGTTGGGCACCACCGCCATGCACATCCCCGATGGCTACCTCAGCCCGGTGACCAGCATCATTCTGTTCGCCCTGGTGCTGCCCTTCTGGGTGCGCGGGGTGCAAAAACTCCGTGAGAAAATGTCAGCCCGCAACATCCCCGTAGTGGCATTATTCGCAGCCTTTTCATTCGTCATCATGATGTTCAACGTTCCCCTGCCGGGCGGAACCACCGGCCACGCTGTGGGCGGCGCCCTGGCAGCCATCATCCTGGGCCCGGAGATCGCCACCATCGCCGTGTCGATCGCCCTGATCATCCAGGCCTTCTTCTTCGGCGACGGCGGTATCCTGGCCATCGGGGCCAACTGCTTCAACATGGCCGTGGTGCTGCCTTACGTGGCCTACGCCATCTACCAGGCCTTTGCCCGCAACACTCCCCTGAACTCCCCGCGGCGCCTCACCGGTTCGGCCGTGGGCGCCTGGGCCGGCCTGACGGTGGCCGCCTTCTTTGCCGCGGTCGAATTCGGCATCCAGCCCATGCTGTGGCACGCCGCCGACGGCACGCCCCTGTACGCCCCCTACCCGCTGTCGGTCTCCATCCCGGCCATGGTCATCCCGCACGTCCTGGTGGCCTCGGTCATCGAGGCCGTAGTGACCGTCCTGGTGGTGGCCTACCTGCAGCGCGCCAACCAGCCAGCCCTGGAGATGGTCAAAAAGGTCCAGGTGGAAGCAGACGGCGGCAGCTTCGCCCGCTGGCGCAGCCTGTGGATCGGGCTGGCGGCGCTGATCGTGATCACCCCCATCGGCCTGCTGGCTCCCGGTACCGCCTGGGGCGAGTGGGGCGCCGAAGAACTGACCGACCTCGGGTTGGGTTTCATCCCCAAGGGATTGGAACAGCTTTCCGGGTTCTGGTCTGCTCCTTTGCCGGATTACGACGTTCCCGCCCTGGGCAACGCCAACCTGGCCTACATCCTCTCCGCCGCGGTGGGCATCCTGATCACCGTGGCCGTGGTATGGTTGTTCAGCATGCTGGTCACCAGTGGCAGGCCAACTCCTGAGGCCGCGTCCCACAAGTGAGCCAGCTGACCCAAGTTTCCACTTCCAAAAGCCGCAGCGGGTTCGTCGAACGCACCCTGGTAGATATCAATAACATCCTGGAGCAGTCCATTTTTGCCGAGAGAATCGCCCGGCAGAAGGGACTGCTCCAGTCCCTGGACCCGCGCCTCAAGGTGGCCTCGCTGCTGGCGTTCCTGCTGGCGGTGAGCCTGTCGCACCGCCTGGACGTCATCGCCGCCCTGTACGCCGGCGCCCTGCTGCTGGCGGCCGTGTCGGCGGTGCCGCTGGGCTTCTTCATCCGCCGGGTGTGGGTTTTCATCCCCTTCTTCACCGGGGTGGTGGCCCTGCCGGCGCTGTTTATCACCCCCGGCCCGGCCCTGGTCCAGCTGCCCCTGGGGCTGGCCATCACGCACACCGGCCTGACCAGCGCTCTGTTCCTGCTGCTGCGGGTGGGCACCTCCGTCTCTCTGGCGGTGCTGTTCGTCCTGACCACGCCGTGGAACAGCGTGCTGAAAGCGCTGGGCGTGCTGCGCGTCCCCGACGTGCTCATCCTGGTGCTGGGTATGACCTACCGCTACATCCACCTGCTGCTGCACCTCACCACCGACATGTTTCTGTCGCGCCAGAGCCGGATCCTGCGGCGCATGAATGCGACCGAGGAACGCCGCCTGCTGGGGGCCACCACCGGGACCCTGCT
>JAAZNB010000274.1 GCA_012798515.1 Chloroflexota bacterium | reverse complement strand
GTCATGATCTCCATGATATTTTGCAGATGGATCGCCAGGTATTGGGGCACCTCGTAGGGCAGGTGAAACCGGTCGATAAACGTCTGGGCGTAGGTGCGGTTGTCGATCCCGATCACCTGGGTATATTCCTCGAAGGCTACCGCATGGCCAAACGGCGCCAGGATGCGGTTCAAGGACTTCAAATTGAGCGGCTCACTGTCGATTAACAGGCCGTCCAGGTCGAATAAAACTGCTTGCGTTCTCATTGCTTCACCATGTTGTCGGTATTGAATCGTCGATCCGCATGACGCCACGACCCGGCGCACAAGAAACGGGAGCCCTGCGTAGGACACCCGGTGGGTCGTGATCAAGAGTTTTTCCTCTGGCAAACCGGCGGCTCCCCCCTGGCCGGAATACACATGTCAGCGAAACGGCGCGTATATAATAGCATCTGGTCTTTTTTTCTGTCAAGGACGGATCCGGGAAACATGTTCGTTCACCTGCACACACATTCCTGTTTTTCGCTGCTGGAGGGGCTGCCCACGCCGCACGCCCTGGCCCAGGCTGCGGCGGAGGCAGGCATGCCGGCCCTGGCCCTGACCGACCACATCACCCTGACCGGGGCGGTGGAATTCTACACGGCCTGCCGGGCGGCCGGCGTCCAGCCCATCCTCGGGCTGGAGATCGACCTGGCCGGGCCGGGAGGCACCTCCGGCGCGCTGACCCTGCTGGCCGAAGATCTGGCGGGCTGGCGCAGCCTGTGCCGCCTGAGCAGCGCCATCCAGCTCGACCCCGAACATCCGGGCGGCGCCTGGCGCCTGGAACGCCTGGCGGCAGAGAACGCCGGGTTGATCTGCCTGAGCGGGGGGGCGCGCAGCCTGCCGGCCCACTACCTGCGCCAGGGGCAGCCCCATCCGGCGGCGGCCCTGCTGCGCCAGCTGGCCGAGATCTTCCCCGGCCGGCTGTACGTCGAGCTGCAACAGCATTTCCCCGGCGACGAGGCGTTGTGCGCCGCCCTGCAAGACCTGGCCGACCAGGCCGGGCTGCCGGGGATCGCTACCCACGACGTCTATTACCTGGACGCCTCTCAGGCGGCCCTGCAGCGCACCCTGAGCGCCATCCGCCTCAACCGCAGCCTGCCCGGCCTGCGGCCGGAAGACGTCGCCCCACCGGAAGCCAGGCTGTTTTCGGGGGAAGAGATGGAACGCCGCCTGGCGCGCTTCCCGCGGGCGCTGGCCGCCGTGGACGAGGTCCGCCAACGCTGCCGGCTGGAGCTGCCCCTCGGGCAGGTACACTTTCCCCAGGCGCCGCTGCCGGCCGGCATGACCGGCGCCCGCCAGGCGCTGCGCTCCAAAGCCGAAGCCGGGGCGCGCCGCCTCTACCAGGAGGTTACCCCCGAGATCCAGGCCCGCCTGGAGCACGAGCTGGAGGTGATCGGCCGGCTGGGCTACGAACCCATCTTCCTCATCATGGAGGAGATCCTCGACTTCGCCCGCCGCTCCGGGATCCCCAGTTCCTCGCGCGGATCGGCGGCCTCTTCCCTGGTGGCCCACTGCCTGGGCATCACCATCCCGGACCCCATCCGCCACAACCTGTACTTCGAGCGTTTTCTCAACCCGGCGCGCAGCACCCCACCGGACATCGACACCGATCTGTGCTCCCGCCGCCGGGACGAGGTCATCCAGCACGTGTTCCAGACCTACGGGCTGGACCGCGTGGCCATGGTAGGCACCATCAACCGCTTCCGGCCGCGCTCGGCCCTGGGCGACGTGGCCAAGGCCCACGGGCTCTCCCCGGCCGAGGTCAGCCAGCTCACCCGGCAGCTGCCCTCCGGTTTCCACTGGATGCTGGCCGCCCGCTCCGGCGGGGACGCGGCGGCCCCATTTAACGAGCTGCTGGAACGCTACGTTGCACCCCGCTACCAGGCCATCTTTGCCGACGCCACCGCCATCCTGGGCCTGCCGCGCCACCTCTCGGTGCACGCCGGCGGGCTGGTAATCGCCCCCGGGCCGATCACAGACTGGATGCCCGTGCAGCGCTCGGGCAGCAAGGGCGTCATCATCACCCAGTTCGACCTGGAAGCGGTGGAACAGACCGGCCTGGTCAAGATCGACCTGCTGGGTATCCGCGGGCTGACCGTGCTGGGCGACGTGGCCGGGGCGGTGCATTCCTGGCAGCGTAAACAATTCCACTCGGGGCTGGACGTGCTGGAGGCCGTGCCGCTCGACGACGCCCAGACCGCCGAGCTGGTGCGCAACGGTCGCACCATCGGCTGCTTCCAGATCGAGAGCCCCGGCATGCGCGCCACGTTGAAAGAGATCCGCGCCGGCAGCGTGGAAGACATCATCCACGCCCTGGCCCTCTACCGGCCGGGTCCGCTCAAGGGTGGGCTGCGCGACGCCTTCGTACGCCGCCACAACCACCAGGAGGCCGTGGAACACATCCACCCGGCGCTGGCGCCCTTGCTGGAGGAGACCTACGGGGTCATCCTGTACCAGGAACAGGTGCTGCGCATCGCCCACGAGCTGGCCGGGATGAGCCTGGCCGACGCCGACCTGCTGCGGCGGGCCATGAGCCACTTCGACCCGGGGCAGGTCATGCAGCAGCTCAAAGAACGCTTTACCCAGGGGGCAGGGGAGAAGAGCGGTGTGCCCCCTGCCACGGCCGAACGCATCTGGGAGATGATGGCCGCCTTCGCCGGCTACGGCTTCCCCAAGGCGCACGCCGCTTCGTACGCCCTGGTGGCCTGGCGCTCGGCCTGGTGCAAGCTGAACTACCCGGCCGAGTTTATGGCCGCCGTACTGGCCAACTGGGGCGGCTACTACAGCCAGCGCGTCTACCTGAGCGAAGCCCGCCGCCTGGGGCTGGGCGTCCAACCGCCGCACGTCAACCATTCGCGCCGGCAGTTTTGCGCCGTTTACCCCGACGGCGAAGCCATGCTCTACATGGGCCTGGACCAGGTGCGCGACCTGACCCAGCGCACCCAGGAACGCATCCTGCGCGGCCGCCCGTTTCACTCCCTGGACGACTTTCTCAGCCGGGTCGACCCGCGCCCCCAGGAAGCCGAAAACCTGGTCCGCGTGGGCGCCCTGCGGGGGATGGGCAGTATCCCGGGGCTGCTGCGCCGCCTGGCGCACGCGCCGCACCCGGCGGGGCAGCTCTCGCTGTTCGACTCGCCCGCCGAGGAGGACGGCCCGGACTGGTCGTTGAGCGAAAAGGCCGCCGCCCAGGAAGCCCTGTTGGGCATCAGCGTGGAGACCCACCCCTTGGAGATCTACGCCGGGCAGATTGCCGCCGCAGGGGCCATCACCACCGTGGAAGCCGCCGGGCGCAACGGGCAGAACGTGCGCGTGGCCGGCGTGCGCCAGGTGATGCGCCGCAGCCGCACCGGGCGGGGCGAAAGTATGGCCTTCCTCACCCTGGAAGACCTGGAGGGCCTGCTGGACGTGGTCATCTTCCCAGCCGTCTACCGCCGGGCCCGGGCCGACCTGGCCGCCAACCGCCCGCTGTTGATCGAGGGTACCATCGAAATAGACGAAGGGCGCGAAGAGCCACTGCTGCGCGCCGAAAAAATCAGCCTTTTAGGTTAGGAAAGAATACAGGATACTGGTATGTACGCCCACCGTTTTAGCAAGCAAGCCGAAAAATACGCCCGCTACCGGCCGCTCTACCCGCCGGAGCTGTACGCCGCCCTGGCCGGGGTCGCCCCCGGGCATGAGCTGGCCGTCGACTGCGCCACCGGCAACGGCCAGGCAGCCCTGGGGCTGGCGCAGCACTTCCGGCGCGTGGCCGCCAGCGACGCCAACCTGCGCCAGCTGGGCCTGGCCATGCCCGGGGATGGGGTGAGCTACTGCGCCGCCCAGGTCGAACAACTGCCCCTGGCGGGGCATTCCGCCGACCTGGTCAGCGCCGCCATGGCTTTTCACTGGTTTGAATTCGAGCCCTTTTTCGCCGAGGCCCGGCGCGTGCTCCGGCCGGGCGGGGTGCTGGCCGTGTGGGGATACGACCGGGCCGAGGTCGAGCCGGGCATCGAGGCCGTCCTCGACCATTACGAATACGTGGTCACCGAGCCCTACCGTCCCAAGCGGGTCAAGCTGCTGGCCGACGGCTATCGCAGTGCGCCCTTCCCCCTGCAAGAGATCCCCCTGCCACAGTTCTACATGCAGGCCGACTGGCGCATGGACGAGCTGATCGGTTACCTGGAAAGCTGGTCAATGACCCAGCTGCTGATAGACGAGCAGGGTCCCGCCCCGCTGCACACCCTGCGGCGCGAGCTGGCCCGGGCCTGGGGCGATCCCAACCTGCCGCGGCGCATCCGCTGGCCGTTGGGGCTGCGCGCCGGCCGCTTCGCGGCCTGAAACAGGGCCGCCAGATGGGGTTATCTTGCCCCGCCAGATTCCCCACTTTAATTAGCAGGTCAGGCTTGCAAGGTGCCCCGATAGGGGGTTATCTTGCAAGCCAGATTCCCCACTTCTTTTAGCAGGTCGGGCTTCCATGCCCGACCGAACACGGCCGACCAGGGATGCCGGCTGACCCACATCGCCTCAGGCATACCCCAATGATCCGCGCGGGAGCGTGAAAGTTGGCTTTCGCTCCTGGCACGGGCCGGCCGGGGCGCCGGGGCTGCCAGGCTCCGCCATGGATGGTCGCGATTGGCCAGATCGCTCTAGCCAACCTACGCCGGGCCGGTCTCCCCCAAGGCGCGGAACCCACTTCTTTTAGCAGGTCGGGCGTTTATTACCACGCCCCGATAGGGAGTTATCTTGCCCGCCAGATTCCCCACTTTAATTAGCAGGTCGGGCTTCCATGCCCGACCGAACACGGCCAGCCAGGGATGCCGGCTGACCCACATCGCCTCAGGCATACCCCGATGATCCGCGCACGACCGCTTTGTTCCACCCAGGGGCCGGTACGACCGGGAAAAGAGGTGCGTTGCCAACGCACCCTACCGAAAGCGCCCATATTAATCAGCCGGTCGGGCTTTCATTACAACGCCCCGCAGGGGTACGCCCGACCGGCGGCAGCGAAAGAGATCGCCAATTTTATTTAGCAGGTCGGGCTTCCATGCCCGACCGAACACGGCCAGCCAGGGATGCCGGCTGACCCGCATCGCCTCAGCCATACCCCAATGATCCGCGCGGGAGCGTGAAAGTTGGCTTTCGCTCCTGGCACGGGCCGGCCGGGGCGCCGGGGCCGCCTGCCTCCGCCACGGAGGGACGGGTTCGGCCAGATCGCTCTAGCCAACCTACGCCGGGTCGGTCTCCCCCAAGGCGAAGAACCCACTTCTTTTAGCAGGTCGGGCTTCCATGCCCGACCGAACACGGCCAGCCAGGGATGCCGGCTGACCCGCATCGCCTCAGGCATACCCCGATGATCCGCGCACGACCGCTTTGTTCCACCCAGGGGCCGTACGACCGGGAAAAGAGGTGCGTTGGCAACGCACCCTACCGAAAGCAATCGCCCATATTAATCAGCCGGTCGGGCTTCTATCACAACGCCCCGCAGGGGCAAGGTACCCCGCGTTCCACGCCGGGGCGAGGAGCCTTCTAGCCCCGCGCCCGGCGCAGATCGAGCGTCTCCACGGCGTGGCGCAGGTGGGGGATGACGATGCTGCCGCCCACCACCAGGGCTACGTTAAAGGCCTCGTACAACTCTT
>JAAZNB010000273.1 GCA_012798515.1 Chloroflexota bacterium | reverse complement strand
TCTTCGGCCCGGTGGATGATCTCGAAAGCCTCTGCCCGCGTGATCTCGCGGCCCCTGCCGGTACGGATGTAGTATTCCGCGGCGTGCCCCATCTGGATGCACATGTCTTCTTTCAAATGCCCGCAACCTTCGCCCATGGCCTCCCGGGCGGTGCGGCAGGAGCAGTCGGAGACGGAGAAGATGGTGTTGTCGTTGAGATAGCGGGAGACCTCTTCGTAAGAAGCCTTGCGGGAATTCCCATCGATGGCGCTTTCAATGGGAATCACGCGCATCAGGCCGATCCCCACCGGGAAGTTCCCCGCCGTGGCCGGGCCTCTCACCCGGCCGTAGGCCTCGAAGGCCTCGGCGATTTGGGGGTACTTCTTGACGTTTTCCTTGTTGTTGGTCATCATTTCCATGATGCCGGGGACCCAGGTGTCGTGCCAGTACCGGTCCTCACCGTCGATCATGTTGACGAAGCATACCCCGGCCATAGAGAGCTCCCACAACAGCCGCGAGGTCTCGGCGAGGGGCTTACCGCAGCGGGCGGCGATCTCGGCCGCACTTTGCGGTTTGCGCATTTCGAGGCACAGGGCTACCTCGGCCATCTCTTCGGTCACCACGGGCTCCAGGATCATGTATTCCGGGTCGTTGGGTTTGATCCCCGACTTGGAGCCCATTTTCTTTTTACTGACTTTGTTGGCAAACTCCAACACTTTCTGCTTGGTCGCCATGGAAATCCTTCTCTTGCAAAAGGGATTGAATCGGAAACGCTGACTGGCCGGGAGCCCCGCGGGAACGCGGGGCTCGTTGTCCCGCTGGACTATTTGTCCTGCTGCCAGCGGCGGACTTCGCTGCGGATCCAGCCGGCCCATTCGTCGATACCTTGCCCGGTTTTGGCCGAGATGGGGATGATGCGGATCTTGGGGTTCAGCCTGGCCACGCGCCGGCGGACCGCCTCCAGGTCGAAATCGAAAAAGGACATGGCGTCGATCTTGTTGACCAGCAGGACGTCCACTACGGAAAACATCAGCGGGTACTTGAGGGGCTTGTCGTCGCCCTCGGGCACGCTCAAGATCATGGCGTTTTTGACTGCCCCCGTGTCGAACTCGGCCGGGCACAGCAAGTTACCGATGTTTTCCAGGATGACGAAGTCGAGATCCTGGGTATCCAGGCCGGAGAGGCCCTGGCGGGTCATGTTGGCGTCCATGTGGCACATCCCCCCGGTGTGCACCTGGATCACCCGGGCGCCGGTGCGCGCCACGGTAGCGGCGTCCACGTCCGAATCGACGTCGGCTTCTACCACGCCGATCTTCATTTCATCTTTCAACGCCTCGATAGTCCTGACCACGGTGGTGGTCTTGCCCGACCCCGGGGAGGACATCAGGTTGAGTAGAAAGGTCCGGCTCTGCTTGAGCTCGTCTCGAAGGACGGCCGCCTGGCGGTTGTTGTCTTCGAAGACGCTCTCTTTGATTTCGATCACTTTAAATGCATCCATGTTTTTTACCTCGCCGGGCGTTTGAACCCGGCCAGCGCCAGGATGGGCGGATGGCTTTTTCTTGTGCGCCTCAACCGGCGATAGACTGCGGCTTGTGCTCTACCCCCGGGAGGGCGTCCGTCTGGCGATCTCCGGATGGGCCCAGGCGAAGGGCAGCTACCTGCTGGTAAGCAGGCAGGTGGGTGTAGATCTCCTCTTTGAACGGGTTGCGTTGGGTCTTGAACACCGTGTAGACCTCGTAAGCCAGGACGGCCAGGTTCGCCGCCAGGGCCAGGCCGCTGACCACCCACAGGGCGGTCACGCTGTGGGAAGATTTGACCGCAAAGACGGACGTATCCACGAAATTGGGGAAGGTCATGACAAAGATCATCCACACCCCCAGGGTCTGGGCGCGGTGTTGCAGCCAGGCGCCTTTCTTGATGAAGAAGGCCGGGATGGTGCAGGAGATGAGCAGGGCGGCGCCGGCGTAGAAAGCGTGGTCGGAGACGCAGTTGTACACGTAGGCAAAGTTCCACAGGTCGTAGGCGATGACCCAGAACCAGAGCATGTCCGGCCAGAGCATGTCCTTCTTCTGGTCCTTGCCCATGAAGATCCCCATCCAGCCCGTGATGGTGATGATGTTGATTAGCCCGGCGACGCCGTTCATGATGTTCCAGGGGCCGCCGATGGTGTAGACGCCGTCGACCAGCCCGTTGACGCCGAAGCTCTGAAAATCGCGCACCACGGCTTCGAGGATGTTGATAGCCAGGATCAGGGGTGGAAACAGGAGGGCGTATTTATTGGCGCCCCAGCTTTTAATATGGCGCAGGGCCAGAAAGCCCAGGCAGCCGGCCAGGGACGAGTACACCTTGGCCCAGTGGAACCAGGTGCCTACGCTGGAGCCGGGGACGGCGGTGTATTTCCAGACGGTGAATGGTAGGATGGCCGGCAAGACCAGGAAAATGGCCAGGGCAAACCATTTGTTGAGTCGCGCCAACTCGTTGAGCAGGATCAGCCCTGCCAATACGCCAAACCACATCAACACGGAATACCAGGGAACCGGTTCGAATAAAAACATTCCATGCCTCCACGACGATTTCTGATTATTCGATTAAAATACCTAACGATTGGTATTTTTATTATAGTTTATTCCAAAGGAATGTCAATAAGGGCTTTGTTTTGGTAGAATAAAAAACGGAGAACAAGTATGCACAAAGACGGTAAAGTAAAGATCATCGAAGCTGCGCAGCGCCTGATTGCCCGCCATGGGGTGGAAAAAACCTCCATGCGCAACATTGCCGAAGAGGCCGGCATCACCACCGGGGCCATTTACTATTACTACAAAAGTAAAGAAGAGCTGTTGTACGACGTGATGGATTATGCCTCCGCCGTGACGGCAGAGATCATGAAGATGCGCTCCAACCCGGAAGCCAGGCCGGACGAGGTGTTGGACGAGATCGCCCGCAAGGTGACGCAGCAGATGAAAAACAACCGCCACTGGAACCTGCGTTTTTACCTGGCCCTCCAGGCGGCCCAGGGGGATGAGACGCTGCGGGCCCGCTTTGCCAGTAATTACGCCGCCCAGACCCAGCGCACGGCCGAATTGTTCAACTACGTGTTTGGCACCGCGTCCCGGCCTGAGGACCTGGCCATGGCCGTGCTGATGGTGGCCGCGCTGGACGGGATCAACTTTCAGCAGTTCATCGGCGCCCTGCCCGTGGAGATCGATGAGGTGGCGCGCATTTACAACGAGTTTTTTGCCTACGCCGTGCCCCAGTTCCAGAAGAATCTGGAGCACATCCACCGCTTCGACGGGTTGCAGCCGGAATAACGGTGGGGCAAGAGGCCTCTACAGGCTGACATGAGGAGGAGAGGACATTAGAATTTTCCGGGGTGCGTTGCCAACGCACCTTTTTCTTGGATGATGCATATTCCACGGTGGCGAGGGTGCCGGCACAGGGCGGTTCGAAGGGGTTATGAACCCCCGCGCCCCGGCATCCCGTGCAGGGCGTCCCCGGGGCAGGTCGGGCGCACCCACCCCTCTCGGGCCCCGACCTGCTGAAAGAAGGGGCTCTGCGGCCTGGGGGAGACCGACCCGGCGTAGGTTGGCTAGAGCGGTCCGGCCAATCGCGTTCCTCCGTGACGGATGCAGGCCACCCCGGCGCCGCGGCCGGCCCGCGCCCGGAGCGAAAGCCAACTTTCACGCTCCCGCATGGATCACCGGGGTATGCCTGAGGCGATGCGGGTGAGCCGGCGCCCTTTGCCGGCCGTGTTCGGTCGGGCGCACCCCTATCGGGGCACTTTGGAAGCCCGACCTGCTAACAGATGTGGGCTAGCGGATCACCGGGGGGATGCCTGAGACGGTGCGGGTGAGCCGGCATCCCTGGCCAGCCATGTTCGGTCGGGCGTACCCCTATCGGGGCACTTTGGAAGCCCGACCTGCTAAAAGAAGGGGTTCTGCGGCCCGGGGGAGACCGACCCGGCGTAGGTTGGCTAGAGCGGTCTGGCCAATCGCGACCATCCGTCGCGGAGGCAGGCCACCCCGCGCCGCGGCCGGCCCGCGTCCGGAGCGAAAGCCAACTTTCACGCTCCCGCGTGGATCACCGGGATATGCCTGAGACGGTGCGGGTGAGCCGGCATCCCTGGCTAGCCATGTTCGGTCGGGCGCACCCCTATCGGGGCATGATATGGAAGCCCGACCTGCTAAAAAAAGTTCACCTCCCGAATTCGGGGCACTTTGGAAGCCAGACCTGCTAATAGATGTGGGCTAGCGGATCACCGGGGGGATGCCTGAGGCGGCGCGGGTAAGCGGATGAACCACCTGCTCTACAAAGAATTTAAACTGTCAGTGCACCTGACCTCGTATCTATTTTTGCTGCTGAGCCTCATGCTCCTCATCCCGAACTACCCCTACTACGTGGTTTTCTTTTGCCAGACGCCGGGGATCTTCTTTACGTTCCTGGCCGGGAACGCCACCAACGACGTCTATTTCATCACGCTGCTGCCGGTGCGCAAACGG
>JAAZNB010000272.1 GCA_012798515.1 Chloroflexota bacterium | reverse complement strand
GCCAGGGTGGTCTTGCCACAGCCACTGGCGCCGGCGATCAAGAGCAACTCGCCCGGCTGCACTGCCAGGCTGATGCCGGTGATGGCCGGGGCACTGCGGCTGCGATAACGAAAGCTGAGATCTTCGATCACCAGTGGGGTGGGCGCGGCCTGATCGGGGTTTGTGCCTGGTAAAGAGGTGGTTGGCGGCTGGTTCATCCCAGGTTATCCCCACTTTCCACAGGGTTATCCACAATGATTTCCACAGCATCGCCGGTTTGGGCGGTCAGCCGGGCAGCGGCGCTGCCGTTGACCACGCTGATGCTGAGGTAGCCGGCGCTGTCCCACAGCGCCAGCAGGTCCCCGGGGCGGCCATCGCCGAAGGTGCGGGCGATGCCCGGGATGAGCCGCGGCCCGATGCGTACCTGCTGGGGGGCGAGCCCCTGCACGTGCAGCGGCTCGATGTTGGTGGCCAGGTTGCCGAAATGGTCGATGTGGATGATCTGCCCCTGCAGCCCGTGGGGTGTGCGTCTCGGGGCGGGCAGGTCCAGCTCGATGGGATCGTCGATGGGCGTCCCCAGCGCTTCCAGGGGCGTGCCGTTGACCAGGTGCGCCCCGGCGGGGGCAAAGACGTCCCGCCCGTGGAAGCTGTGGCTGACCTGCGGCAGCCAGAACTGCGGCCGGTCGAGGTGGACGAACACGGCTGTTTCTCCCCGGCGGCGGGTCTCCCGGAGCAGGCAGGTGACCAGGCCGTTGTCCGGCCCGACGAAATACTGCTCACCCAACCGGGCGGCAATGGGGCGCCGGGGCGTGCCCACTCCCGGGTCGACGACTGCCACGTGCACGCTGCCCGGCGGGAAATAGGGCACGCTGCGCTGCAAGGCCAGGGCCCCATCCAGGATGTTTTGCGGTCGAATGGCGTGGGTAATGTCGGCGATGTGGGTATCCGGCGCGATACGCCAGATCACCCCCTTCATGATGCCCGGGTAACCGTCTTCTACCCCGAAATCGGTAAGCAGGGTGATGAGCTTCAAATCTACCTCATTCTTATCGTGGAATGCAGGATGGCGTGATGTGTGTCTGAGGGTACTGTACAGGTGAGGTGTTGGCGCGCGATGCCCCCGTAATTCACTTTCTTTACTATAGCATCGCGCCAATAGAGCGTCAAGCGCCCGGGGTGCTGGCCGGTGGAAAAGGATTGTTCCCGCTCAGGTAAAAATGCCACAACAGGCGCGCCGCTACTGCCCGCCAGGGGCGCCAGCGCTGGCCCAGCTCGGCCAGCTCCGGGGGCCGGGGCAGGGAGGGCAGCCTTTTGACCCGCTGCACGGCCGCCGCCAGGGCCAGGTCGCCGTCCGGCCACACGTCCGGGCGCAGCAGGGCCTCCATCAGGTAAATGTCGCTGGTCCAACGCCCGATGCCTTTCAGGCGGGTCAGCTCGGCCCGCACGCCGTCGTCGTCCAGCCCGGCCAACCCTTCCAGATCGATGGCCTGCTCCAGCACGGCCTGCGCCAGGATGCGCCCGTAGGCGCTTTTCTGGCGGCTGAAGCCGATGGCTTTCAGTTGGGCGTCGTCCAGGGTCAGGAAAGCCTGCGGGGTAATGGCCCCCAGCCGGTTTTGCAGGCGGGTATAGGCCGCCCGCGCTGAGGCCAGGCTGACCTGTTGTTCGAGGATGATGTATACCAGGGTGGCGAAGCCGGGCGGGCGGCTCCACAGGGGCGGGGGCCCCAGGACCTCCAGGATGCGGGCCAGGTCGGGGTCGCCGCGGGCCAACTGGCCGGCGGCCTCGGCCAGGCCGGCCTCAGTCAGCGGCGGGGGAATGGGGGTGAAGGGATCTCGCTCTGTCAAAATATCCCTGCCGTCTCCTTCCGGTGGGGTGGCCTGCCGGGCGCCCACCCGGTGAAAGAATTGTAGCATACGGGAAGTCCGGCGCGATCCCCCCCGGACGTTCTTCCCAGGGTAAACGCATCTAAATTGCCAGATACAGCCATCTCGCACTCTTTTTAAAGTCCCCGCCCTTGAGGGCGGGGACTTAGGGGTGGGTGATAGCAAATCTCATAGAACAAGTATTTTGACACAATTGCCCTGACGTTCTTCCCGGGGGAGCGTGGCAATCTCCACGCGGATCCGGGGGACTCTGCTGTCTGGGCAGGTCCCCCGGGTGTTCGTGGAGCAGATGATGCTACCTAATCGCCGGGGTGGAGATTGCCGCCCCCGGCCAGAGCACCGGGGGCTTCGCTGCGTTCGCAATGACAGGGAGGCGGGTACGCGGGTGAGCCTTCCTTCTATCCG
>JAAZNB010000271.1 GCA_012798515.1 Chloroflexota bacterium | reverse complement strand
CGGGTGGTGGCGATGTTCTCATCGAAGTCCAGGTGGCTGGCGTCGATCATCACCGAGCTGTAGAAGCCGCTCTCGATGCAGTCGTAGCAGGCTTCCTCGTCGCCGTGGTCGAGGTGCACGGCGAAGATGGCCTCGGAGAAGACCTGTTCGGCGCTGCGGATCAGGCCTTCCAGCATGAGCTTGTGAGTGTACGAACGGGCGCCTTTGCTGATCTGGATAATGAAGGGCGCTTTACTGTCGATGTTGCCCCGGAAAAGCCCCATCGTCTGTTCAAGGTTGTTAATGTTGTAAGCGCCAATGGCGTATTTGCCATAGGCGGCCTCGAATAATTTTTCGGTCGTAACAATCATGGCTGGCTCCTTGCATTCGGGATTGTCTCTCGGGCGAGAGACCTGTAAATGGGCTTCAGGTAAAGGACTCCTGTATGTGGCTAATTATATTCCAAAACCCCGGCGCCACGCAGGATTAACGGTCGATATTCCGGGTTATGAATGGCCTGCCTCTACTCCAACGGTCCCCATGCCCATTGGGGCCAGGCGCCTGTGCGAACCGGCCGTAGTCGATAAACTCGGTTATAATTTTGTCCAATCTAGGTTGAGGTCTTGCGAATGAAATTGATGCCCTTCTTCCGAGAGCGCCTTCTCCCGGTCTTGCTCCTCGCCCTGGCCGCCGTACTGGCCTACCTGCCCCTGGCGCACGCCCTGGGGTTCTATTTCGACGATTGGTACCTGATCTACGCCGGCCATACCCAGGGCGCCGCCAAATTCGTGGAGGTGTTCGCCATCGACCGCCCGGCGCGGGCCCTGCTGGTGGCCCCGCTGTACAGCCTGTTCGGCGACAACGCTCCCCTGTACAGCTATTCGGCCTGCCTGGTGCGCTGGCTGGGTGCGGTGTGCCTGTGGTGGTTGGTGCGCATGGTGTGGCCACGGGCGCGTTCGGCGGCGCTGGTCATCGCCCTGCTGTTCGTGGTTTACCCGGGCTTCATGGATCAGCCCAACGCTATCGATTACCAGTCGCACATCTTCAGCCTGACCCTGGCCCTGTTTTCCCTGGCCTGCACGGTGCGTTTTGCCCTGGCGCAGCGCCCGCTGGAGCGCGGCCTGTTCGCCGTGCTGACCGCCGTGACCACCCTGGCCTACCTGCTGCTGATCGAGTATCACGTCGGCCTGGAGGCGCTGCGCGTCTTCCTGCTGTGGGTGCTGGCGGTGCGGGTCGAGAAGAACCTGGTCCGCCGCGCCGGGCGCACCCTGCTGCAAGACCTGCCGGCCCTGCTGGCCCTGGCCGGCTTCCTCTTCTGGCGCGTGTTCCTGTTCGATAACCAACGCTCCACCACGGCCATCGACGCCATGTTCTTCTCCCTGGTGGGCGACCCACTGTACCGCGGCCTGTGGATGCTGGCGCGCATGGTGCAGGATTTCCTCAACGTGTCGGCTTTTGCCTGGGCCGTGCCGCTGTACAACACCACCTTCAACCTGCGCCTGTCGGATTTCATGCAGGCTCTGCTGCTGGGCCTGGCGCTGGCCGGCGCGGCGGCGCTCTACCTGGCCTTTCAAGCCCGGCGTGACCCGCCGGCAGAAGACGAGCCGGGCGACGCCCTGCCCTGGCAGACCCAGGTGCTCATCGTGGGCGCCCTGACCGTGGTGTGCACGCTCCTCCCGGTGCATTTTGGCAGCCGCCACGTGCAGTTCCCGGCCTATTCGCGCTTCTCACTGCCCGGCTCGATCGGGGCGGCCATGCTGGTCACGGCCTTGCTGTATTCGCTGCCGCGGGCCTGGCTGCGCATCGCCGGGGTGGCGCTGCTGGCCGGCATGGCCGTGATGGCCCACTTCGGCAATGCGGTCAATTTTGCCAACGAGTGGGACTCGGTGCGCCATTTCTGGTGGCAGGTGGCCTGGCGCGCGCCCGGCATCCAGGCCGGGACGACCCTGGTGGCCGATTATCCCATCAGCGGCATCACTGAGGATTATTTCCTGTGGGGGCCGGCCAACCTGATCTATTTTCCGCAGAAGCTGGACGCGGCGCCCACGCCGGTGCAGCTGCCGGCTGCCTTGCTGACCCCCGATAACGTGCGCTGGATCGAGCTGGGCTACGGCACCAACGTCACCAACCAGCGCAGTATGTATTCGGAGCGCAATTTCGCCAACGTGCTGGCCCTGTCCATGCCCACCGGCGGCTCCTGCGTGCACCTCATCGAGGGCCAGCGCCCCGAGCTGTCGGATGGCGAGTCGTACGAGATGATGCTGGTGGCTTCGCATTCCAACGCCGGCGCCGTGCGGCTGGACGCCGAACCGGCCGTCCCGCCGCAGTCGGTTTTCGGCCCTGAGCCGGTGCACGAGTGGTGTTATTACTACGAGAAGGCTGCCCTGGCCCGCCAGCAGGGCGATTGGGCCGAGGTGGTGCGCCTGGGCGATGAGGCCGAGGCCCTGGGGCTGCGCCCCTCGGACCGGGTGGAGTGGATGCCTTTCGTGCAGGCTTACGCGTACCTGGGTCGTGAGGAACGGGCCCGTGGTATCGCCACTATCCTGTACGAGGTGCCTTACCTGCGCCAGCAGGCCTGCCAGGCGGCCCAATCCGCCGCCCCGGCCGGTTTCGAGGCCGGCCAGCAGATGCTCCAGGGGGTGTTCTGCCCGTAGGCGCCCCCCGTCGGGGCGCGGGGGTGGCCTTCCTCCGCCACGGAGGGGCGGGTTTTGCCAGAGCGCTCTAGCCAACCTACGCCGGGTGGGTCTTCCCCGGGCCGCAGAACGACCCCCTCCTGCACCTCCCCCATTTTCAAAGAACAAAAATGGGGGAGGGAAGAAGCGGCGACCCGGGTGGACAAGCCGTAGGGTGCGTTGGAAACGCACCTCTTCCCTGGCCGGTGCAAGGTGGCTTTGCCTGAACGGAGCCAAGAACCGTCCCCATCCTTCCCGATGTTCGACCGTGGTACGCTATGCTGGCCGGGGCTTACCCACGTCGCCTCGGGCAAGCCCCGGTGATCCGCCCACGACCATGAAAGTTGGCTTTCGCTCCGGGTGCGGGCCGGCCGGGGCGCGGGGGTGGCCTTCCTCCGTGCCGGAGGGGCGGGTCTGGCCGGAGCGCTCTAGCCAACCTACGCCGGGTGGATCTTCCCCGGGCCGCAGAGCGACCCCCTCCTGCACCTCCCCCATTTTCAAAGAACAAAAATGGGGGAGGGAAGAAGCGGCGACCCGGG
>JAAZNB010000270.1 GCA_012798515.1 Chloroflexota bacterium | reverse complement strand
TCGCCCAGCAGGTGGTCTTCCCCATCGTAGACCTGCAAGGCCAGGCCCTTGAGGGGTTTACCGCTCTCGGGGTCGGTGGCCCACAGCAGCGAATCGGCCGGGGAGTTCTTGAAGGTCAGGTAAGCCTGGCTGACCACCAGGAAGCGCCCATCGACGAAACGGCCGCTGTTGTGATCGACCTGCGGGGAATCCAGGCCCAGGTAATAGAAACCGGGCTCCAGCGCCCCGCCATCTCCGTCTTGCAGGCCGACCTTCTTGGTGAACTGGTAGTCCAGGCCGGCGTCGATGGCCAGGCGATCTTCCCACACCAGGTTGGCGTCCGGGAAGCGGATCTCTTCGGGCCCGTAATAATTCTCCATGAAATCGATGTATTGTTGGGTGTCCAGGCGGTACAGCGAGAAAGACACCTCATCGACGTTGGTGGTGGAGAAGAAGAACTGCTGGTCCTCCCCGGCCCGATACAGGGCGTTGTAGGGCATATTCAGGTAGGCCTGGGCAGCGATGGGGGCGGTGGTGAACTGGATGGTTTGCGGCTGGTTGATAGCGTTGCCGTAGATGTCCTGCATGCCCGGCAGCAGGGTCACCGTGTAGGTTGTGGAAGGCTGGAGCTGGTAGAACACGGCTTCCTGCTCGTTTTCGTTGTACCACCAGCCCTGGTCTTCGATCTGGGGCGAGATCTGCACCCGGCCCTGGATGGTCTCGGGATTCATCGGCGAGGCGAAGCGCAGGGTCAGGGAGTAGGCGTCGGCGCTCTTTTCCCCATCGCGGGGCTTGGTGCTGCTCACCTCCGGGGCCGGGATGGTCTTGAAATGCCACACCAGGTCGCTGCCCAGCGGGCCGCCGTCCAGGGACCGCGCCGCGCCATCCAGGGTGAGGGTGTAGCCGGTGTCCAGTCCCAGGTAGCGCGCGGCGGTCACGGTCAGCGTCTGGCCGGCCGCGTCCCACTGCACGCGGTAGGGCACCTGTACGTCGTCGGGCCCGCTGATGGCCAGGGCCTGCACCGTGCTGGCGCGGTCCATGGGCTGGGCGAAGTACAGGCTGATGGAGGGCAGTGGGGAGATGTTTTGGCCGCGGCCCAGGTCGGCGGCGTCATAACTGTAACTGCCGCTCTCCAGGCGGTAGACCGTGGGAGGCAAGGTGGTGAAGCGCCAGCGGTAATCCTTCTCCAGCGCCAGGTGGGGGTCCTGGCGGGCGTCTTCCAGGCCGGCCGGCAGGCTGGCCGTGTATTCCACGCCGCTCTTGAGCGGCCGGTCGGGGGTAAAGACGTACACCGAGGTGTTGACCCATTCGCCCTGGCCGGGGAGCTCGGGGGAGAAGGCCAGGGGCTGGGGCAGCTGGTCTTGATCTTCGGCCACCCCCAGGGGGGTCACCGGGCGGTTGAACATGACCGTGATGCGGCTGGACACGTCTACGTCAGCGGCCTGGTCGGCCGGGAAGACCTGGCTGACCTTCAGAGGGGTCAGGGTGTGGACGCCGGCCGTGTAGGTCGTCTCCATAGCCACGCCGTTGGCGTTGGCGGCCTGGCTGTCGAGGGTCACGGTGTAGACCGCGCCGGTCTCCAGCGCCTTGCGGGGGGTGAAACGCAGCGTGTTGGAGCCCGGCCAGTCGAAGTCACCGGGCACAGCCTGCCCGTCCGGATCGGCCAGGGTGAAGGCATCCTCGACGCTGGCGCGCTGCATGGGCTGGTCGAAGGTCAGCTGGATGGATGCGTCCGGCTGGGCTTCTTCGTCCTGGGCCGGCAGCAGGTCGATCACCTGCGGAGGCAGCTCGTCCGGCTGCGCCGAGAGCGCCGCCGCGTCCGGGGCGGCCGGTTGGGTGGGGACGGGGGTAGGTTGGGGTTCCTGCGCGGCGGTGGGCGTCGCTCCGGCCGGCCCCGCCTGGGGCTGGGGAGCGCAGGAAGTAACGATTTGAGCCAT
Organism: Chloroflexota bacterium; assembly: GCA_012798515.1. Taxonomy (GTDB): domain Bacteria; phylum Chloroflexota; class Anaerolineae; order Anaerolineales; family Anaerolineaceae; genus JAAZNB01. The sequence goes on along the minus strand of JAAZNB010000270.1, from coordinate 3,897 downwards.
GATCAGGGTCAGGAGAAGAACCAGGGAAGCAGTTTTATTTTTCATATGCAGTTTGCCGGGTATGTGAGCCAGTATCCAGGGGCCTTTCAGAATGAAAGGCCTGTTCCAGAGACGAAAAAGCGCCGGGAAGAGTTCCCGGACTGAGGTTAGTTATACCACGCCCTCCCGGGGCGCAGCGGCAGGCTGGCCCGACCGTGATCCCCGGCCGGTCCCACTTCAGGGCCGGAGGGGCGCGGCCTGGCTTTTAAATTGGCTGGTATACAGGCGATAGTAGGCGCCGCGGGCGGCCAGCAGGTCTGCGTGACTGCCGCGTTCGACCACCTGGCCATCCTGGATCACCAGGATGCCGTCCGCGTCGCGGATGGTGCTCAGGCGGTGGGCGATGATGAAGCTGGTGCGGCCCTGCATCAGGCGCAGCAGCGCCTCCTGGATCTGTTTCTCGGTCCGCGTGTCCACGCTGCTGGTGGCCTCGTCCAGGATGAGGATGGCCGGGTCGGCCAGGATGGCGCGGGCGATGGCCAGCAGCTGGCGCTGTCCCTGGCTCAGGTTGCTGGCCCCCTCGGAAAGCGGCGTGTGGTAGCCCTGGGGCAGACGGGAGATGAAGTGATCGGCGTTGGCCAGCCGGGCGGCCGCTACGACTTCCTCGTCGCCAGCCTCCAGGCGCCCGTAGCGGATGTTCTCCATCACGGTGGCGGAAAACAGAAACGTGTCTTGCAGGACGATGCCCAGCCGGCGGCGCAGGTCTGCCCGGCGCACCTGGCGGATGTCGTGGCCGTCCACGCGGATGGCGCCGGCGTCTACGTCGTAGAAACGGGACAACAGGTTGATCAGGGTAGTCTTGCCGGCGCCGGTGGGGCCCACCAGGGCAATCGTCTGCCCGGGGCTGGCGTGCAGGCTGACGTGCTTGAGCACCGGCGTCCCGGGCTGGTAGGCAAAACTGACGTCGTCGAAGACCACGTCTCCGGCGACCTGTTCCAGGGCCGCCGCGCCGGGGGCGTCGGCCGGCTCGGGCAGCTCATCGATGGTCTCGAAGAAGCGCTCTGCCCCGGCCAGGGCCGATTGGATGGCGTTGATCAGGTTGGCCAGCTGGTTGAGCGGGCGGGTGAACTGCTGCACGTAATTGATGAAGGTCGCGATGGTGCCCACCGAAACCCAGCCCTGGACGGCCATCCAGCCGCCGGCCGAGGCGATGGCGGCGTAGCCGACGTTGTTGATCAGGTTGGGCACCGGCCCCATCAGCAGCGACAGGGCCTGGGCGCGCGTGGACGCCGCCTGGAGCCGGCGGTTGATCTGCTCGAAGTCTGCCACTGCGGCTTCGGTGCGCGTGTAGGCGATGACCACGCGCGCCCCGGTGACGTCCTCTTCGATCAGCCCGTTGAGCTGCCCCAGGTATTCCTGCTGCTGGCGGAAGCCTTTCAGGCTGTGGGTCGAGACCAGGCGCACGATCAGGCTCATGACCGGGATGATGACCAGCGCCACCAGGGCCAGCTGCCAGTGGAGCACCAGGATGACGACCGCCGTGCCCGCCAGGGTCAGGACGGCCGTGACCAGCTGGGTCAGGCTGTCACCCAGCACCAGGCTGATGTTCTCCACGTCGTTGGTCAGCCGGCTCATCAGCTCTCCATGCGGCTGGCGGTCGAAAAAGCGCAGCGGCAGGCCCTGGATGCGCTCGAACAAGGCCTGGCGCATGTAGTGAATGGTGCGCTGGGCGACGGCCGCCATCAGGTAGGCCTGGGCCCAGGTGGTCAGGGTCGCCGCCAGGTAGATGGCCAGCATGACCAGGGCAATGCGAGCCAGGCCGGGCAGGTTGCCGGCCAGGATGTATTTGTCGATGGCCTTGCCCATCAGGTAAGGACCCAGCAGGTTGAGGCCGATGCCCACCACGACCAGCAGCAGGGAGGCGTACAGGCTGCGGCGCTGGCGTTTCAAGAAGTCCCACAGGCGGGCCAGGGTGGCGCGGGCGTCTTTGGCTTTGCGCCCGGACGGAGGCGTCCCCGGGCGGGGGCCGGCAGGGGACAGTGAAACAGGGCCGCGGCTATGCATGGCGCTCCTCCCCGGGCTGAGCCGGGCCAGGCAGGGCGCCTTCCCCCAGCTGCGAGGTGTAGATCTCCCGGTACACCGGGCTGCCGGCCATCAGCTCGGCGTGGGTGCCCTGGGCGGCCAGGCGGCCTTCGTCCAGCACCAGGATCTTGTCCGCATCCAGCACGGTGCTGATGCGTTGGGCGATGACGAAACAGGTGCGCTGGTGCATCCATGCGTGCAGTGCGGCCTGGATCTTGCTCTCGGTGGTGGCGTCCACGGCGCTGGTGCTGTCGTCCAGGATCAAGATGACCGGGTGCAGCAACAGGGCGCGGGCGATGGCGATGCGCTGCTTCTGCCCGCCGGACAGGTTGACGCCGCGCTGGCCCAGGGGTGTGTCATAGCCCTGCGGCAGCGATTGGATGAAATCGTGCGCCTGGGCGGCCCGGGCGGCGGCTTCCACTTCGTCGTCGCCGGCCTCGGGACGGCCGTAACGGATGTTCTCCCGGATGCTGCCCGAAAAGAGGATGGCGTCCTGCAGGGCAATGCCCACCCTGCGCCGCAGGGCCTCCTGGGGCAGGTCGCGCACGTCGACCCCGTCGATGGTCACCCGGCCGGTGGTGACGTCGTAGAAACGCGGGATCAGGTGTACCAGGGTCGATTTTCCCGAGCCCGTGGCGCCCAGCACGGCCACGGTGGTGCCCGGCTCGGCAGTGAAGCTGACGTCGCGCAGCACCGGTTTCTCCTGGGTCTCGTACTCGAAAGAGACATTTTCGAAGCACACCCGTCCGCACAGCGAGGACGGCGCCGCGGCCTGGGGCCGGTCTTGAACCCGGGCCGTGCTGTCCAGCACCTCCACCACCCGTTCGGCCGAGGCCTGGGCGCGGGAGACCTGCACCAGCAGCATGGCCACCATGGCCACTTCCCCCAGGGCGCGCATCAGGTAATTAATGAAAGCAATCAGCTGCCCGGCCTGCATCGAGCCCTCCATCACCTTGAGCCCGCCGAACCACACCGAGCCCACCAGGCCGGCGTTCACGGCCAGCATCATCACCGGCAGCACCCCGGCCATCAGGCGCAGGACCTGGATGGTCTGGTCGCGCAGGGCGTCGTTGGCGGCGCTGAAACGCGCCGTCTCGTGGCCGGCGCGCACGAAGGCTTTGACCACCCGCACCCCGGCCAGGTATTCTTGCAGGATGGTGTTCAGGCGGTCGAGGCGCTGCTGCACCTTGAGGAACAGGGGATAGGCGCGCCGCATGACCACTATCAGGGTGGCCGCCAGGATCGGGATCAACACGAACAGCAGCCCGGCCAGGGTGGGACTGGTGACGATGGCCATGATCAGGCTGCCCACCAGCATCAACGGGGCGCGCACCATGATGCGCAGCAGGATCAAGACCAGCTGCCCCAGCTGGGTGACATCGTTGGTCAGGCGGGTGACCAGCTGGCCGGTATCCAGCTCGTCCAGGTTGCCGAAGGAGAGCGACTGCACCTGGCGGAACAAGGCGCTGCGCAGGTCGGCGCTGAAAGATTGCGAGACGATCACCGCCAGCACCGTGTTGCCGACGCCGCCCAGCGCGCCCAGAAAGGCCAGGGCGACCATCAGCCCGCCGGTGCGCAGCACGAGCTGCATGTCCAGTTGGGCGATGCCCACGTCCACGATCCGTTCCAGCAAGCGCGGTTGGGTCAGGTCCATGGAGACTTCCAGCACCATGAGCAGCGGGCCCAGAATGGCCTGTATCCAGTAGGGGCGTATGAAGGGGGCTAGTTTGCGGAAAGGTTGCATACCAGGCTTTGGAAAGGGCTGCGTGATTGTTTAGCAAGCTAAATAATGGCTGGCGAAATATAAGGCCAATTGTCCCGCCTGTCAAGGCTATC
>JAAZNB010000269.1 GCA_012798515.1 Chloroflexota bacterium | reverse complement strand
GGCTACCAGCAGGGTCAGGGCCTGTCCCTGGCGCATGGCGAACACCGCCGCGGCGTAGAAGGCCAACAGCATGTAAAACGCCGGGCGCCAGGCGAACGGGTACAGCGGCTCGCGGGTGGACCAGTCCACCACCCTGGCCAGGGGCAAGACCATGCCCGGCAGCTGGGAATCCTCGGCCATGCCCAGGTCGTTGGCGTTCATCCAGTGCACGAAATTGGATTCCAGGTCGATCATCAAGGTGAATTTGTACAGGTAGCAGCGCGTTTGGGGGATCTCCCAGTACATACCGCTGCTGCATACCATGTGTTGCAGGTTGACCATGGGGTTCCGCCACAGGGTATCCAGGAAGACGTGCAGCGTCTCGGCCCCGCTGCGGGCAAACAGCTCCTGGTTGAAGCCGGGGTCGAAATAGATGGCGTTGACCGAACAACACGCATACGGCCAGCCCTGCGCTGAAGCCTCGTCCTCGCCCTGCGCAAGCGCCTCATCACCGCCCAGGGGATAGAGCGCGTTCAGGTAGCTGCGCTCCTCCTCGCTCAGGGGGGTGCCGGCCTGCACGTGGGCGTCGATGTGGTGCAGCAGCAGCGTGTTGCCCAGGGTGGAACTGCTGCGATCCACCTGGAGCAGGTCGTACAGCGGCCCTTTGATGGCCCCGTACCCGGCGGCCAACAGCAGCGCCACGGCCAGCACGGCCCGGCGCTGCCGCCAGAAGAAGATCAGCAGCAGGACCAGCACACCCGCGGCCACGGGGAGGCCGTTGTGCCGAAACATAGACACGCCCAGCAGCACCAGCCACAACAGGGCCAGGTGGCCCTTGTGTCTCAGCCACTCGCCCTGCGAGAGCACCACCTGGAGGGTGGCCACGGTCAACGCCAGCACGGAGATGGCGTAGGGAATGTCCTTCCACAACGTGATGGCCATCACCCCGTTGGCGGGCAGCAGGGCAAACACGGCGCTCACCAACCAGGCCGCCCAGCCGGGCAGGCCGTAACGGCGCAACCCGCCAATGCCCCAGGCGACCGTCAGGCTGAAGCCCAGGATCTGTACGGCGATGAAGGCCGCCGGTGAGCGCCACAGGCGCGAGGCCAGCCAGATGAGCAAGGTGTGAAAAGCGGGCGCCCAATCATCAAAATGACCGCTGAGCACCTGCTGCCACTGCCCGAACGAATCCTGGCTCATCCCGGCCGGGAAGAAGGTGGCAAAATACCCCCCCCACACGGCCAGCATGGGCAGGGCATAGGCCAGCCAGGCGCCCCGGCGCAGCGGGCGATGGGCCGGCGCGCCGCGCCAGTCGACCAGCAGCACGGTGAGCACGAAGAAGGCCAGGGCGATCGCGGCCAGCGGGAAGTACGGCGACAGCGCCCGGTTCAGGTTCGTGGCGGCTTCGAACTCATTAAAGCGCAGCACCACTTCGCCCGGCGCGGCCGCGGACAGGCCGGCGCTCTGTTCCCGGCCGTTGACCCGCACCCGCACCTGCCCCCCGCCGGGTTGGGTCTGGAAAGAGATCTGCAAGCGGTCCAGCACGGGGCCTTCCCAGGACAAAGCCGC
>JAAZNB010000268.1 GCA_012798515.1 Chloroflexota bacterium | reverse complement strand
GCGCAGTTTTGCGCTCTACCGGCTGCGGCGCGGCGTGCGGCGTGGCAGGAGTTGCCGGATGATGTCATCCTGAACGGCCCGGCCTCCTGCGTCGCCGTGGGTCTGCGCGGCGGCGTCTTTCCGGGGTATTTACGCCGCCACGGCGGCGATCCAATCCATCCAACAGGAGGCCAAACATGACCATACCCGATTCCGATACCGTACTGCTCATCACCCGCAACGGCATGGGCGACGCCGATCCAGAGTTACAGCAAAAACTGATCGGCACTTATTTCAAACTGCTGGACGAAAACGACATCCTTCCCGCGGCGATTTGTTTCTACACCAACGGCGTGCGCCTGGTGGTAGAAGGATCGCCTGTCCTGGACACGCTCCAATCGCTGGAAGCCAAGGGAGTGCGCCTGATCCTGTGCAGCACCTGCTTGAACTTCTATAACCTGGCCGACAAGGTCCAGGTGGGTATCGTGGGCGGCATGACCGACATTATCGAAGCCCAACGCCGCGCCGGGAAGGTGATCACCCTTTAGGCCCAAGAAAACATCCCTCGTTCACACCGGCCGGGCGCCTTCCTGAAAAGGAGGGCGCTTTTTTGTATAATGAAAGTATCGGATCACAAGGTGGGGACTTATGCGCGTGGCTTCCCATCAGAAACTGTGGGTGTAAAAATCCATGCGGTAAGAAATGTACGCCGGGATAGGAAGGAAACCGTATGAACCCGAATCGATCATTACCGGGGGGACTGGTGCGCGTGGTCATTTCCCGCTTCGTCCTGGCCGTAATCCTCCTCATGGCAGCCTTCTTCCTGCCGGCCGGTACGTTTGCCTACTGGCAGGCCTGGGTCTACCTGGCCATCCTCTTCCTCCCCATGTTCCTGGTCATGGTCTACCTGTTGCAGCGTGACCCCGGGTTGCTGGAGCGCAGGATGCGCACGCGCGAACGGGAGACACAGCAAAACCTGATCATCAAGCTCTCGTTCATTCCTTTCCTGGCCGCCTTTCTCCTGCCCGGTTTTGATCAGCGTTTCGGCTGGTCCATCGTACCGGGTGGGCTGGTCATCCTGGGCGGCGCCCTGGTACTGGCCGGGTACGGGATCGTCTTCCTCGTTTTCCGTGAAAACCGTTACGCTTCTCGCGTGGTCGAGGTCGAGCAGGAGCAGCAGGTGATCGACAGCGGGCCTTATGCCCTGGTCCGGCATCCCATGTACCTGGGAACGCTGCTGATGTTCGTCTTTTCGCCCCTGGCGCTGGGATCCTACTGGGCCATGCTCCCGGCGCTGCTCATCGTTCCCGTACTGGTGGCCCGCATCCGCAATGAAGAAAGCCTGCTCGCCAGAGATCTACCCGGCTACGCGGAATACATGCAAAAGACGCCTTATCGTCTGGTCCCCGGCCTCTGGTAAACACGCCCTCCTAGACCTTACCCTCATGCAGCATGCTGAGCGCTTTGTCGATGCGCCGCCGGCGGGTCTCGGGGGTCCTGGCGCCTTCGATGGACAGCACGTAACGCCGCTTGTGGCTGTACGACAAACCGGCGAAGAACTGCCGGGCGGCGGTATCCCCCTCGAGGGCGGCGGCGAAATCGGCCGGCAAGCTCACTTCACGCGGGGCGCTGTCCAACTGGATCTCTACATCCACTGTTTGCCCGGCCGCCACGCCGGCGCTCTGGCGATTCTCGGCGCTGACCGGGATCATGTACACCCCATTGTACGGAGCAATAGTGGTGCGGTAGGTGTGTCCCCCGATGGTCACGCGCACGGGAGGCCGTTTCGACGGCCCCAGGGCAGCCACGATCTCGGCCGGCACCTGGATCCCCGTGGCGGTCTTGCCCTCCAGGCGCAGCTCGGCGCGGAACTTCAGCGGCGCCCCGCCGGGATTATCTTGTAAACCGGTAAATTCATCCATTCTCCCTCCGCTTGAAGCTACTGATAAGTCATAACCGATCCGCCCGAGGCAGATGATCTCTTTGTACAGCTCGAATTCTGGCCCGGGCAGCCAGCGCGGCGCGATCTCGCGGGGGAGCGTTGGTTTCGAGGGTTTCCAGCAAGGCGGTCGAGGCCGCCGCTACGGCCTCCACGGCGGCCAGAAAAGCTGCCTCGTTGGCCTTCGAAGGCTTGTGAAAACCGCTAATCTTGCGCACATATTGCAGCGCCGCCGAGCGAATCTCTTCCTCGCCGGCCGGCGGCTCGAAATTGAACAGGGGTTTGATATTTCGGCACATAACCTCATCCCAATCAAATCTGAACGAATGTTCTGGCACAAGTATAGAATGTTTACCGGCATTGTCAAGTATGTTTCTTCTACCCGGTCCGCAGGGTTCTCCACCGATCACCTGGC
>JAAZNB010000267.1 GCA_012798515.1 Chloroflexota bacterium | reverse complement strand
GTCGACCAGGCCGCCGGGGCTGTACTTGGGGTTGAAGGCGCCGGCTTTGACCAGGTGGCGGAATTGGCGCTCGCGCATACCGCGCATCGCCACCACGTCGAAGGGCTCGCCGGTGTAGACGTAGTCGTCGCGCAGGGTTTCGATCTCCTGGCCCAGGTCCTGGTCGCCGGCAATGGCGCGCAGGCGCACCAAAGCCTGGCGCTCGTAGGGCCAGGCGGGGCCCTCGGGGGCGAAATAGCGCCGGAAGGACTCCAGCGAGACGGCCAGGCTGCCCGCTTTGCCGTAGGGGCGCAACTGTAAATCGATGTGGAAGATGCCCTCGCGCTTGGCCTTGATGGCGCGCACGAAGGTCTCGACCACTTTCTCGTAGAACTCCCCCGTGGTGATGACCTGCGGGCCGCTGGTCTTGCCGTTGCCGCTGTAGATGAACATCAGCTCGATGTCGGAGGCAAAGCCCAGCTCGCGCCCGCCACACTTGCCCAGGGCGCACACGCTCAACTGGGCCATTTCCCCGTTCTCCAGGTAGGGCGTGCCGTAAACGGTGCGCAGGTCCTCGGCTGCCAGGTGGAAGGCAGAATTGACTACCACCTCGGCCAGGTCGGTCAGCTCATCGGAGAAGTCCCAGAACTCGACCGTGTGGCCGAGGATGTGGCGCATGTCGATGCGGAACATCTCGCGGTCTTTGAAGGCGTTGAGCACGCCGCGCCAGGGGGCGTCTTCGCGCGGCGGCTGGGGACCGCTGTGGATGGGGGCCAGCTCGTCCTCCAGCTGGGCCTGGAGCACGGCGTGAGATTTGGCGCTCTGCAGGCCGTCGATGTCGCGCACCACCGGGAACAGGTTGGCGTGCTGCATGCGCAGGAAGTCGTACCACAGGAAATCACTGACCCCCAGCAGCTGGGCCAGAGCGTTGAGCACGTCGGGGCGCTCCAGCGAGGCCAGCTCGGAGGTCCAATCGGGCCGGCGGAAGAACTGGCCGATGAACTCGCGGAAGTGTAACAGGGCCGACTGAGGGTCGGGGCAGTGCGGCAGCAGGTGGGTGAAGTGCTTGATCAGCACCGTGGCGGCGCGCAGCTCGTGCTGGCGGGCCGGCGAGAGGATCTTCTGGCCGTCGGAACCGGTGACGTACAGCTGGTCTTCGACGTGATCGCCGTGGGTATCGATCTCCATGCGGGCGATGTAGACCTGGTTGAAGGCCAGGGCGTTGGTCAGCTCGTAGAGGAAGCCAATGGTGTCCTGGGCGCCGATGCGCAGCACGGTGTAGCGCGGCGAGACGTCGTTGTCGATCTCGATCTCGATGGGGTAGAGGGGCGGCACCCCGCCCTGGCGCCCGGCCAGGGTGGCGGCCACCCGCTTGGCCAGCTCGATGCGCGCCTCCTGGCGCTGGCGGGCCTGCATGCGCGCCAGCAGGGCGGCCAGGTCGCCGGCGTAGCGCGCCCAGAAGCCGGAGGGCATGTCTTCGCCCCGGTAGCTCACGGTGAACACGTCGACGATCTTGCGGTGGTTCTGGCCGTCGTGGTCGTTCTCGTAGGTGAAGGCATTGCCGTCCTGGATGTTGAGGTTGTAGACCGACATCAAGCCGCAGATCAGCGACAACACCCCGGGATAGTCGTAGGCCACGATGGTCACTTTCCAGTTCTCGTCTTCCAGCGGGTCGGCCTCGACCTCGACCAGGTTCTGGTCGTCCAGGCGGTGAGCCATGGCGGTGTGGCGGCGGATCTCCTGGGGGGTGAACACCGTTTCGTAAGAAGAGTCCATACGCGAGATGTGGTTGCGCATCTCGGGGGTATGGGGTTGAAGTCCGGAGGATTGGTCCATGGTGGAATTCTCCATATACTTCAGATAGATCGAACGGATGGCGGCGCTGTACTGCTGGTAGCGCGCCAGGAAATATTCCCCGGCCTGCTGGCCCTCGAAGCCCAGGCGGCGGGCCAGGTCGAGCAGGGCCTGCGGGTCACGCGGCAGGCTGTAGGTCTGGCGGTAGTCCATCATCTGCAGGTGGTGCTCGATGGTGCGCAGGAAGGTGTAGCCCTCGGTGAGGACGCGGAACTCGTCCATGGGCAGCAGCTCGTATTTGACCAGGCGGCGCAGGCCTTCCAGGGTGTTGCGGTTGCGGATCTCCTGCTTGCGGCCCCCATAAGCCAGTTGCAGGTACTGGACGATGAACTCGATGTCGCGGATGGAGCCCTCGCCCAGCTTGACCTCGCCCCAACTGCGGCCTTTGAGGCGCAGGTATTCCTCGGTCATGCGCTTCATGGCGTGTACCTCGCTGCGGATGGTCTCCGGGCTGAGGTTGTAGATCAGGCTGTGGGCCTGCTGGAGCAGCTCGCCCCCCAGGCGCTCGTCGCCGGCCATGGTGCGGGCCTTGAGCATGGCCTGCTTTTCCCACAGGCGGGCCGAGCGCTGCAGGTAGTTGAGATAGCCGGAGATGGGCGGCACCAGCACGCCCACCTGGCCCCAGGGGCGCAGGCGCATGTCGACCCGGTAGAGGAAGCCCTCGGGGGTCATGCGCGACAGGGCGTCGATGAGGCGCTGCCCGAGCAGGCGGTATTCCTGGGTGTCGTGCTGGCTGACGAACAGCAGGTCGATGTCGGAGCTGTAGTTGAGCTCGCGGCCGCCCAGCTTGCCCATGGCGATCACGGCGAAGCCCAGGGGAAAGCCTTTTTCGTCGCAGGGCAGGCCGGCCTGGCGGGCCAGGATTTGCAGGCACACGCGCACCATGCTGTCGGCCAGGTGGGAGAGCTGGCGGGTGGCGGCGGCCAGGTCGAACTGGTCGAGCAGGTCGCTCAACCCGATGCGCAGCAGCTCGCGGCGCTGGAAGCGGCGCAGCTCGTCCATCTGGTCGGCCGGGTCCTGGATGGAGCGCACCGCGGCCAGGGTCTCCTGGTAGAGGGCCTCCAGGCGCTTGGGGCGGTAGAGGGACTTGTGCTCGGTGAGCCAGGCCAGGTATTCGGGCTTGCGCAGCAGGATCTCGCTGAGGAACTGGCTGTTGGAGAACAGGGTGACCAGGATCTCTACCGCCCGCGGGTTACGGGCCAGGTAGTCGAACAGGGCCGCCGGCTGCGGGTAGGCCGCGGCCAGGCGGTCCATGTAGATCAGGACGCGGTCCGGCCCGGCGGCGCTGCCCAGGCGCAGCAGCAGGGCCGGCAGGACCTGGCGGAGCGCCTGGCGGGTGGGGGCCGTGCTGCCCCAGCGCCGGATCATGCGGCCGGCGGCCCGCGGATCGGTGAAGCCCCCCGGGCGCAGCAGCCCGGCTACCTCCGCGTCGTCCATTCTTTCCGCGTCGAACAGGTCGGTGTAGTTTTCGAACATGGTCATACCGAATTATAGCCAAGTTTTGTGGGTATGGGGGCAGGCCGGTTAATTAGCAGAGCGGGTTTCCGTACCATGCCCCGGGGATCAGCCGGGGGGATGGCGTGGAATACGCGATTGCGAGCCGGGGTTCCTGGCAAGCCGTGTTTG
>JAAZNB010000266.1 GCA_012798515.1 Chloroflexota bacterium | reverse complement strand
TTGGCGCTGGTGGAAGGTGGATCGGCCCTTCTGAATGCCGCCGAGACCCTGGTGACCATCCCGGACCTGTTCAACTACTGGTTGAGCGGGCAGATCACCTGCGAGTTCACCAACGCCACCACCACGCAGTGTTACGACCCGCGCAAACGAGATTGGGCCTGGCCGGTACTGGACGCCATGGGCATTCCCCACCGTCTTTTCCGGCCGGTGATCCAGCCCGGCCATGTGCTTGGCCGGCTGCTGCCTGAAGTCGCCGCGCCGGCCGGCGCCGGGGAAGTCCCCGTGATCGCCCCGGCCTGCCACGACACCGGCTCGGCTGTGGCCGCCATCCCCGCCGAAAAACCTCATTTTGCCTGGATCAGCTCGGGCACCTGGTCGATCATGGGCGCCGAAGCGGACCAGCCGGGCATATCGCCCCTCACCCTGGCCTACAACTTCACCAACGAAGGCGGCGTGTTTGGCACCTGGCGGCTATCCAAGAACATTATGGGGTTGTGGCTGGTGCAGGAATGCCGGCGCACCTGGGCCCAGCAAGGTGAAGCCTTGAGCTACGCCGAGCTAACCCGCCTGGCGGCCGGAGCGCAGCCTTTCCTGGCCGTGATCGACGCCGATGACAGCGCCTTCCTGCATCCCGGGGACATGCCGGCCCGCATCCAGGCCTTCTGCCGGGAGAGCGGCCAGGCGGTGCCGCACAGCAAAGGCGAGATCGTGCGCGTGGCTCTGGAGGGGCTGGCCCTCAAATACCGCTGGGTGTTGGAACGCCTGGAAGAGGTCAGCGGGACACGCCTGGAGCCCATCCACATCATCGGCGGGGGCACGCAGAACGAGCTGCTCAACCAGCTGGCCGCCGACGCCACCGGCCGGGAGGTGGTCGCCGGCCCGGTCGAGGCCACGGCCATCGGTAACGTGCTCATGCAGGCCATCGGGTTGGGCCACCTGGACTCGTTGGCCCAGGCCCGCCAGGCCGTCCGCCAGGCTTTCGCCCCGCAGGTGTATTTTCCCAGGCCAAATCCGGCCTGGGACACGGCTTACCAGGCCTTGTTGCATTTACTGCAAAGGTCGAATGATAGCCATTAATGGTGTGAACCCGGACAGAAAGTTGTCCTGGCAGCCGGTTACCTGTTTCCGATAGAAAGAGAACCCTATGTTGACAGCCCCTTATCCCGAACTCGACGACCTGCTCACCCTGATGGGTGAAGCCGGCAAACGCCTCTCCGAAATCGATGCCAGCGAAGGCTCGGCGGGGAACATCTCCATCTGCGTACGCTGGCCCATCGAGCCGCGCAGCCGTTTTCCCCTGGTGGAGGAAATCCGTCTGCCCCAGGTCGTACCGGAAATGGCCGGGGCGACCTTCTTCGTCAGCGGGTCGGGCCGCCGCCTGCGGGAAATCATCGAGGACCCCACTGCCAACCTGGGCTGTATCGTGGTCGATGAGGGTGGAGCCACCGGCCGGCTGTATACCTCGTACCACCGCCTGTTCAAGAACCTGACCAGTGAATTCAACTCACACCTGGCCGTGCACTATGACCAGGTGATGCTCTCGGATACCAATTTCCACGCCGTCATTCACGCCCAACCACCCTACCTGACTTACCTCAGCCACATCCAGCGCTACAACGACGAGAAGTACCTCAACCAGCACCTGCTGCGCTGGCAGCCCGAGACTATCGTGCAGTTGCCGGAAGGCGTGGGGTTCGTTCCCTTCCAGCTGCCCGGCTCGCCGGGCCTGATGCAGGCCACGGTCGAGTCGCTGCGCCAGCATCGCATCGTCATCTGGGCCAAGCATGGCGTCATGGCGCGCTCGGACATCTCCACCAAGCGGGCCTCTGACCGGGTGGAATACGCCGAGACCGCCGCCCGCTACGAATACCTCAACCTGACCACCGGCGAGCAGGGCGTGGGTCTCTCACACGTAGAGATCCGCGCCATCTGCACCGCTTTCGACGTACAACAAAACATCTTCTAAGGGGCCAACCTATGAGCACTCCAAGTGAAAATCAGGTCCGCCAGGCTTACCAGCTGGCGCAGGAACGCTACGCAGCCATGGGAGTAGACACCCAAAAGGCCCTGGACACACTGCAGGGCGTCGCCATCAGCCTGCACTGCTGGCAAGGCGACGATGTGGGTGGGTTTGAGAACCCGGGGGGTGAGCTGGGCGGCGGCCTGGCCGCTACAGGCAATTATCCCGGAAAGGCGCGCAGCGCCGACGAGCTGCGTCGCGATCTGGACGTCGTCTACAGCCTGCTGCCCGGATCACACCGCCTTAACCTGCATGCTATCTACGCCGAGACCGGCGGGCGGCGGGTGGAACGCAACGACCTGCTTCCCGAGCATTTCGCCGCCTGGAAGGATTGGGCCAGGGCCAACGGGCACGGCGTCGACTTCAACCCCACCTGTTTCTCACACCCCAAGGCGGCCGACGGCTTTACCCTCTCGCACCGCGACCCGGCCATCCGCCAGTTCTGGGTCGATCACTGCATCGCCTGCCGCCGGATCGGCGCCTATTTCGGCAGCGAGCTGGGCACCCCGGCCGTAACCAACATCTGGGTGCCGGACGGCTACAAAGACACCCCGGCCGACCGCACCACGCCGCGCCGCCTGCTGTGCGAATCGTTGGATGCCATCCTGGCCGAGAAGATCGACCCGGCCCTCAACCTGGACGCGGTCGAGCCCAAGCTGTTCGGCATCGGCTCGGAGAGCTACGTAAGCGGCTCGATGGAGTTCTACACCGCCTACACCATCAGCCGGGGCATCTTGCTCACCCTCGACGCCGGGCACTTCCACCCCACCGAGACCATCGCCGACAAGATCTCCTCCCTGCTGCTCTTCCTGGACCAGCTGCTGCTGCACGTCAGCCGCGGGGTGCGCTGGGACAGCGATCACGTGGTGACGTATACCGACGACTTGCAGGCCATTGCCCAGGAGATCGTGCGCGCCAGTGCCCTCGGACGGGTGCACATCGGTTTGGATTACTTTGACGCCAGCATCAATCGTATTGCCGCCTGGACGATTGGGGCGCGTAACACGCTGCGTGCCTTGTTGCAAGCCCTGCTCGAGCCGGGCGACCTGTTGGTCCAGCTGGAAGCGGATGGTGATTACAGCCAGCGCCTGGCGTTGATGGAAGAGCTCAAAGTCATGCCCGCCAACGCAGTCTGGGATTACTACTGTCTGCAGCAGGGCGTCCCGGTCGGCATGGCTTTTATGGAAAGAATCAAAGACTACGAACAGAAAGAACTCATCCACCGGTAAAAGCCGGGGGAGGATGCTCCTCCACAGGGAGTATCCGACTGCCCGGCGCCCAGGATGAACCCTTTCGTTCCCGATTATCTGTGTGGAGGAATTGACCATGAGTGACGTGCTTACACAACTTGTACAAATGTCTCGCAACCTGGGCGACCCGGCTTTCGATTACGCTATTCTGGGCGAGGGAAATACTTCGGCACGCGCCGACGCCGAGACCTTCTGGGTCAAAGCCAGCGGAGCGCCCTTGCGCACGCTGGACGCAAAAGGGCTGGTGCAGGTGCGTTTCAGCCGCGTGTTGGAAATGCTGGAATGCGACCACCTGGACGACGCCGAGATCAAGAAAGGGCTGGAGACGGCCCGGGTAGACCCGGCCGTCACGGCCATGCCCTCGGTGGAGACCTTCCTGCACGCCCTGGCGCTGCAGCTGGAGGGCGTCAATTTCGTGGGGCACACCCACCCCACCGCCGTCAACGCCATTCTATGTTCGCAGCAGGCCACCCAGGCCCTCTCCGGACGCCTCTTCCCCGACGAGATCATCTACTGCGGCCCGGCCCCGGTCTTCATCCCCTACACCGATCCCGGCCTGCCCCTGGCCCAGGCGGTGCGCCAGGGAATCATCGAATTCGGTGAAACCTGGGGACAGCCACCCAAGGTGATCCTGATGCAGAATCACGGGTTCATCGCCCTGGGGAAGACGGCCGCCGACGTGGAGAACATCACCGCTATGGCGGTCAAGTCTGCCCGCGTTCTACAGGGTACCTTTGCCCTGGGCGGGCCGCATTTCCTCACCCCGGCCCAGGCCGATCGCATCCGCACCCGCCAGGATGAACAATATCGCAAGAATATCTGGGGTACGCGATGATCGATGCCGGGCAGGTTGCCGCCCTCGAAGCGGACCTGAACCACTTCGATTCCCAGGCGCGCGCGGCCGCGCTGGACAGGCTGGCAGCGGAGATCTATCCCCGCCCGGCCGGCTCGCCGGCTTTTAACCTGCACTCGCACACCTTCTACTCCTTCAACGCCTACGGGCACTCGCCTTCGTCCCTGGCCTGGCTGGCCAGGAAACACGGCCTGTACATGATGGGCATCGTCGATTTCGACGTACTGGACGGCGTCGACGAGTTCCTGGACGCCTGCGAACGGTTGAGCGTGCGCGGCAGCGCCGGTATGGAGACCCGGGTCTACATCCCCGAGTTCGCCAGCCGTGAGATCAACTCGCCGGGCGAGCCGGGGGTATGCTACCACATGGCCATCGGCTTCACCTCCAGCCGGGTCCCGGCAGAGGTTGTCCCGGTGCTGGCCGACCTGCGCCGGCGGGCCGAGCACCGCAATCGCATGGTCATGGAACAGGTCAACGCCTACCTGGCGCCCCTGCACATCGATTACGAACACGATGTCCTGCCGCTCACCCCGGCGGGCAATGCCACCGAGCGCCACATGATCCAGGCCTACCTGAGCGCTGCCCGGCGCAGCCTGGCCGATCCGTTTGCTTTCTGGGCTGAAAAGCTGGAGCTGGGCGCCAAAGAGCGCCAGGAATTGGAACCGGACTCACCCACCCTGCAAAACTTGATCCGCACCCGGTTGATGAAGCGTGGCGGCGTGGGCTACGTCCAACCCACAGCCGAGACCTTCCCGGCCCTGACCACGGTCAACCGTCTGGCAGCTGCCTGCGGAGCAGTTCCCTGTTTCGCCTGGCTGGACGGCGCCTCCCGCGGCGAGCAGGACATCCATGAACTGTTGGATCTGATGGTACGCCAGGGCGTGGCCGCCCTGAACATCATCCCCGACCGCAATTGGAACGTAGACGGCGCCCAGGCTCGCCAGGAAAAGGTGCGTAAGCTATACGAAATCGTGGATCTGGCCGGCCAGCTGGAACTGCCCCTCAACGTGGGCACCGAGATGAACAGCTTCGGGCAAAAGATGGTGGACGACTTCGAGGCGCCGGAACTACAGCCCGTACGCCAGGCCTTCGTGGATGGGGCGCAATTTATCTACGGCCACACGATTTTACAGCGCACCCTCGGCAAGGGCAGCGCCAGCGCCTGGGCGCAGGAGTATTTCCCGCGGCGCGGCGAGCGCAACCGCTTTTATACCCGGGTCGGCTCGCGCTTCATTCCCGGGCGGGACGGACGCCGGCGGCTGGAAGCCCTGCGACCGGACGCCGGCCCAGACGAGATCCTGGATGCCTTGTAGGCCCCGGGAACGAAATCCTATTGGAAACCATTTCACCGGCCGGCGCAGCTGCCGCCGGATATGTAAATTGAGGAGTAGGTATGCCAGACAAATTGAGCCAATATCGCCATGCCCAAACCCCGCCGCCCACCGGGCAGCGCCTGTGGCCGTTATATGGCGCCGGGTTCGAAAACCTGGGGCAAGAGGACAGCACCATCCCGGCTTCAGTGCCCTCCATCGGCCCGGATGATCTGCTGGTACGCCACGACGCCGTCGGCCTGTGCTTCTCGGACACCAAGGTGATCAAACTGGGGCAAGACCATCCCCGCATCTACCGCGACATGCAGACCGACCCGGTCGTATTGGGTCACGAAGTCAGTATGACCGTCATCCAGGTGGGTGAAAACCTGCGCGGCCAGTACCGGGCCGGTGACCGCTTTATCGTCCAGGCCGACATCTTCGTCGACGGGGTCGGCTACGCCTACGGATACGAAATCCAGGGCGGGCTGTCGCAGTATAACCGTCTGGACCAGCGCGTCTTGAACGGCGACGACGGCAATTATCTCATCCCCGTACAGCCCTCCACCGGGTACGCCGAGAGCGCCCTGACCGAGCCCTGGGCCTGTGTGATCGCCGCCTACCAGCTGCGCTACCGCACCGGGCTCAAGCCGGGCGGCACCACCTGGATCATCGGCGCCGGCGAGAGCCAAGCGCGCAGCTATACCATCAGCGCCGGTTTCGACGAGCATTCGCACCCGGCGCGCCTGGTGCTCAGCTGCGTCCCGCCCGCTTTCGAAGCCTGGCTGCGGACTCGCGCCGGCCAGCTGGGGATCGAGGTGATCGCAGCCCCGGACGTGACCCAGCCGCCGCAAGCCGAGGTGGACGACATCGTCGTCCTGGGCGCCGATCCCGACCTGGTCGAGACGGTCAGCCCGCACCTGGCCCATTTTGGGATCCTGGCCATCCTGGCCGAGGGCCCCATGGCGCGCAAGGTCAACGTCGACGTGGGCCGGGTGCATTACAACCGCTGGGTCTACGTGGGCAGCCGGGGCAGCGACGTGGCCGCCGCCTACAGCGCCACGCCGGTGCGCGCTACGCTCAAACCAGGCGGCAAAGCCTGGTTCGTCGGCGCCGGCGGCCCCATGGGACGCATGCACGTGCAGCGCGCCATCCAGGTCAGCAACGGCCCGGGGGAGATCCTGTGCACCGACGTCAGCGACCTGCGCCTGGGCGACCTGTGCGATTCTTTCGCCGCCGAAGCCGAGGCCAAAGGGATCCGCTGGAACTGCGTCAACCCCACCGACAAGGAAACCTACCGGCGCACGCTGGAGAGCCACGCCGAGAGCGGCTTCGACGACATCATCGTCCTGGCGCCCATCCCGGTCGTCATCTCCGAGGCCGCCGGCTACCTGGCCCCCAAGGGGGTGATGAACGTCTTCGCCGGGCTCAACCGCGGCATGCAGGCCGCCCTGGAGCTGAGCGACGTCTATCTCAAGGACGTGCGCGTCATCGGCCACTCGGCCTCGACCATCGACGACCTGCGCCTGATGCTGCACCAGGCCGAGAGCGGCGAGCTGTCGCCCAACCGCTCGGTGGCCGCGGTGGGCTCATTGAACGCCGCCAAAGACGGCCTGGCCGCCGTGCGCGACACCCGTTACCCGGGGAAAGTGGTCATCTATCCCCAGATCAAAGAATTTCCCCTCACTGCCCTGCCCGACCTCAAGGACAGCCTGCCCAGCGTATGGGCGCTGCTCAAAGACGGCCGTGAATGGACCGTGGAGGCGGAAGCGGAATTCCTGCGTTTGATGCTTCCGTGAACCCATCGCGGCGGAGAGGATAACGACATGGACAAAACCTTACAAGATCGGGTGGCGCTGGTGACCGGTGGCGCACAGGGACTGGGCGAGGCCATCTGTCAACGCCTGGCCGCCGAAGGCGCCTGTGTGGCCGTCTCCGACCTCAACCAGGCCGGCGCCGAACAGGTCGCCGCCGCAGTTACCGCCCAGACCGGCCAGCCGGCCATTGGCATTGGCGTCGACGTCACCCAGGAAGACCAGGTGGAGGCCATGCTGGCCAGGGTGGTCCGCCAGTTCGGCCGTATCGACATCCTGGTCTCCAACGCCGGAATTTTGTTCTCCGGGGAGATCGAGAACTTCCCGGCGCACAAGTGGCGCGCTGTGATCGACGTCAACCTGGTGGGTTATTTCCTGTGCGCCAAACACGCCGCCGGCTACATGATCGCCCAGCGCAGCGGGGCCATCGTCCAGATCAACTCGAAATCCGGGAAGAAGGGTAGTTACAAGAACTCCGCCTACGCGGCCAGCAAATTTGCCGGCATCGGGCTGACCCAGAGCCTGGCGCTGGAGCTGGCCGAGCACGGCGTGCGCGTCAACGCCGTCTGCCCGGGCAACCTGCTGGATTCGCCCCTGTGGGTGGATTCGCTCTACGAGCAGTACGCCCGCAACCAGGGCATCACCAAAGAGCAAGTCCGCCAGAAATATGTCGACCAGGTGCCGCTCAAGCGCGGCTGCACCTACAAAGACGTGTGCGACGTGGTCGTCTTCCTGGCCTCAGATAGCGCCAGCTACATGACCGGGCAGGCCATCAACGTTACCGGCGGGCAGGAAATGAGATAGACCTGTCCCAGAAATCATAGGAGAAACTATTTATGGATGTAGATGTGGCACGTACCTTCGAGCAGGTCTCTGCCCTGATCGAAGAACAATCCCTGACCAAAGAACAACTGCTGTCTTATCTGCGGCAGATGATGGAAATCCGCGCCCTGGAAAACAACATCGCCAGCCTGTTGAGCAAGGCGGTGCTGAAAGGCGCCTCGCACCTGTACGCCGGGCAGGAGGCCGTGGCGGTGGGCGCCATCGCCGCTCTGCGTGACGACGACCTGGTGACCAGCACCCACCGCGGCCACGGGCACGCCCATGCCCACGGTGACAAGGCCGCCGCCACCCCCGAGGCCCAGCAAGAACATTACGACAAGATGATGGCCGAAGTGTTGGGCAAATCGGGCGGCTACTGCAAGGGCAAAGGCGGCTCGATGCACATCGCCGACGTGGCCCACGGCAACCTGGGCGCCACCGGCATCGTGGGCGGTAATATCCCGGTCGCCGTCGGCGCCGCCCTGGCCCAGAAACTGATGGACAGCTCGCACGTGGTGCTGTGCTTCTTCGGCGACGGCGCCTCCAACACGGGTAACTTCCACGAATCGCTCAATATGGCCAGCCTGTGGGACCTGCCGGTCGTGTTCGTGGTGGAAAACAACCAGTACGCCATGTCGGTTCCCTGGGCCAAGGCCAGCAAACTGCCCAACATCGCCGACCGGGCTTGCGCCTACGGCATCCCCGGGGTGACCGTGGACGGGATGAGTGTGCTCGAAGTACGCCAGGCCGTATCGGCCGCCGTCGAGCGCGCCCGCTCCGGCCAGGGGCCAACCCTGGTGGAATGCCAGACCTACCGCTACTATGGCCATTCCCATTCCGACCCGCGCGCTTACCGTACTCGCGAGGAGGAAGCCCTGTATCGCGATCGCGACCCGGTCAAGCGCCTGCACAGCGACATGAACGTGGTGGGCATGCTCACCGACGCCGAATTCGACCAGTTGGAAGAGCTGGTACAGCATAAGCTGGACGAGGCCATGCGCTACAGCGAGGCTTCACCCGAGCCCGACCCGCTGCAGATGGAGACCGACGTGTACGCTCCGCTCAAGACCGGCCCGGCGGACGTCGAAGCCGAGCGGGAACTGCGCCGGCGCGTCCACACGGACGCCAACCTGCGCCAGATCAGCTACGCCCAGGCGTTGGTAGAAGCCCAGCGCGAAGAGATGCAGCGCGACCCACGCGTCTTCATCTTCGGTGAGGACGTCGGCCTGTACGGCGGCGCGTACGGCGCCACACGCGGCCTGTTCGAGGAGTTCGGCGAAAAACGCGTCATCGACACGCCCATCTCCGAAGCCACCATCGGTGGAGCGGCCGTAGGGGCCGCCATGGCCGGCATGCGCCCGGTAGCCGAGATCATGTACGTCGATTTCACTCCTCTGGCCATGGATCAGATCGCCAACCAGGGCGCCAAGAACCGCTACATGTTCGGCGGCAAGACCTCCGTGCCCATGGTGGTGCGCACCGAAGGTGGGGCCGGACGGGCCATCGCCGCTCACCACTCGCAGAGCCTGGAATCGCTGTGGACGCACTTCCCCGGCATCTACGTGGTCATGCCCTCCACGCCCTACGACGCCAAAGGCCTGCTCAAGGCCGCCATCCGCGACGACAACCCGGTGATGTTCATC
>JAAZNB010000265.1 GCA_012798515.1 Chloroflexota bacterium | reverse complement strand
TTGACCGAGAGGTCGACCAGGTCCCAGTGGTTGGCCGAGATCGTTTCCAGCAGGCGGGCGACCGCGGCGATCTCGCCGGTGCGGTAGACGTAGCTGCCGTCCAACCGTTCGTAGTCGAGGGCCTGGGCGGATTTGAAGATCACCTGGTACTGGCGTTTTCCCAGGCTGGCGCGGATGGCATCCATGCGGTCGAAGACCAGCAGATGGCCGTCCTTGATGATCGCTACCCGGTCGCAGATGTATTCGACGTGGAACAGGTTGTGAGCGCTGAGGACGATGGTCTTGCCCTCGGCCTTGAGGGTTTTGAGGTAGTTGATAATGAAGAAGGAGGTCAGCGGGTCCAGCCCGGAGTTGGGCTCGTCCAGCACCAGCAGCTGGGGGTCGTGCAGCAGGGTGCGGGCAATGGCCGTTTTGCGTTTCATCCCCTTGGAAAACTCGCCGGTGAGCTGGTCTTTCTGGGGCAGCTGCAGTGAATCCAGCAGCAGGTCGATGCGCTCCTGTGCCCTGGGGCGGGGCATGCCGTACAGCTCGGAGAAGAACAGCAGGTACTGGCGGGCGGTGAGGTTGTCGTACAGGGGGCTTTCCTCCGGCAGGTAGCCGGTGTGCTGTTTGACGGCGATACCGTCTCGGCTGATGTCACGGCCCATGACCCGGATGCTGCCGCTTGTGGGCTGGATAAGCCCCACCAGCATCTTGAGGGTGGTGCTCTTCCCGGCTCCGTTGTGCCCGATGATGCCGACGATCTCGTTCTCACCCACGCTCAGGCTGAGGTCGTCGACTACGGCGGCGCCGTGGTACGCTTTGGTGACGTGATGGATCTCGATCATCGTCTTATTGTACCTCTGCCCCGCTAATTCACTTTTACCCCATGGACTATACAATTCTGTTATGCGACCGGGCAGGGAAAAGGCAGGCCCCTGCCGGTATAATCATTTTGGCGCCTGCGCCATGTGGCGCGGCCGGGTGAGGATCTGCTCATAGGGGTACACGGGGCCGGGAAACGATCGATTGGTATGAAAAAGGTGTTGTCCATCGCATTGGGTGAGGTCTTGCGGCTGCGCAAGCGCTTCAGCGGAGGCGCCAGCCCGCTGGCGGTTGTGGCGCTGCTGGCCGTGCTGGGGAGCTCGGTGTGGGTGCTGCGCCAGAGCTTCACCGTGGGCAGCGGGCTGTACCGGGCGGCCCTGTCGGGCGACGCCCCGGCCTTGCAGGACGACCGTTTCGACGCCGTGCGGGTCGAGCCGGCCCAGGCCGGGCAGCTGCTGGCCCAGGGGGCGGTGGACGTGTGGATCGACGGCGCCCAGGTCCACTGGCGGGCGGACGAAAAATCGCTCAACGCTGTGGGTGCGCTGCGGCGTGTCCTGGAAAAACAAGAGATTGCCCGCATCGGGGCCAGTTACCCTGAGGAGCTGGCCTTCCCGCTGCGGGTAGGGGTGGTCTACCTGGATGGCAGCGATGCGGCCCCGGCCGGCGCAAACGGCGCGCCGGACTCCGGCGCGGCCGGGCTGCCCGAGAGTGACGACGAGGTGCTGATCCCTTCGTTGATGGCGCCCCGCCTGCCCTTTGCTGAGGTGGTGCTCAGCCTGGTGTACGTCCTGCCGGTTACCTTCATCAGCATCTTCTTCACCAGCAGCTTCATGGACGAAAAGATCAACCGCCGGCTGACCATCCTGCTCTCCACGCCGGTGACGCCCCTCCAGATCATCCTGGGCAAGATGCTGCCCTACGCCGTCTTTTCCCTGGCAGCCACGGCCTTGATCGCGGCCCTGACGCGGGCCAACCTGCTGTTGGCCTGGGCCATTTTCATCCCCACCACGCTGTTCATCTTTGCCATCTACCTGATGGTGCCCATGTTCTATCGCACTTTCAAGGACACCACATTCATTTCCATGCTGGTCACCACCCTGACCACGGC
>JAAZNB010000264.1 GCA_012798515.1 Chloroflexota bacterium | reverse complement strand
CGGGAGAAATCGCTCAGTTCCGGGTGCGACGATTACATCGAGAAGCCTATCGACGTAGACCGCTTCATCAGCCAGATCGAAAGTTACTTAAAGTAGCCCGACCATCCAATGAGGTGCATGCATGCCGAGAGAAGACTACAACGTTGATACATTCCAAACTCAAAGCCAGCCTACTCAGCGAAGGAAGAAGTCTTCGAGTAATGAAATGACCATTTTAGTGGTAGAGGACAACGTCTCCAATTTCGTCCTGGTGGCTCGCCTGTTGGGTTTCCTGGGCTATCATTGCGAATGGAAGACCTCCGGATACGAGGTGGTCGAATTTGCCGACACGTTACCCACCGTCGACCTGATTCTGATGGATATCCGCCTGCCCTACGAAGATGGCTACGGCGCGCTGGCCAAGATTCGCCAGTCCAATCGTTTTCGCAACGTCCCGGTCATTGCCGTGACCGCAGAAGCCAGCCTGGAACAGCTCAACAAGGCCCGGGCGGCCGGTTTCGATGGATTTATTGGTAAACCCCTGGATCCCGACCGTTTCCCCGACCAGATTCAGAAGGTCTTGAACGGTGAGCCCGTCTGGGAAATGGGTTAGGAGAGTTGGTATGCCTTTAGCGGCGCAGAATCAGGTCTCACAGGCGAGTCGTGCTCCCCGTAGGGGCAGCCTGCAAAGACAAATCATCCTCATTTTGCTCTTTCTCTCGCTCGTACCGACGCTGCTTTCGGGGATTGCTACTTTTCTGCGCACCCGTTCCCTGCTCTACCAACAAACCGAAGTCCAGCTACGTTTAATCGTCCAGAACCAGGTCGATTCCTTGCGCCAGTTGGCCAACGGCAACCAGGCCTCCCTGGAACGCCTGGCGCGGAACGAGGATTTCATCCAGTCCAACGCCGCTTATTGGAACAACCCCAACGACCCGATCCACCCCTATCGCATCAAGACCCAATTCCGAGAATACCTTCAACCGGCTACAACGGCGTCTTACGACACCGGCTTCGACGAAATCCTGATCCTCGGGTCGCATGGAGAAGCGCTCATTTCGACCAACGCCAACCGCCCGTTGCAGCAGGCCGTGGGCTCCACGCTGCTCTCCCTGCTCGACCAGGATGGGACCGTGGCTGTGTACGACCTCGACCCCCTCTACCCCGGGCAATTCGCCTTCGTCAGCGTCCATTCCCTGGCTCCCCAGCCGGCGACCCTGGTCGGCATCGCCGCCACCACCCGCCCGGCCGGCGCCATCGCCGAAAGCAACGCCCTGCTGGCTTCGGCCCAGACCTATTACCTGACCGGCGCCGGCCAGGTGTTGGGGCTGAACCCGTCCGGTCAGAACCTGGTCGAGATACCGGCCCCCCAGGCTTATCTGGCCCAGGTACAGGCCAACTTGCAGGCAGTTTCTCCGGCCGCGGTACTGTATCCCTCTATTGCCCAACAAACCGTCTATGGTTTCGGGCAGCAGGCGCCTGATCTCGGGCTGTCGGTGCTCTTCGAGGTCCCCCAGCAAGCCATCGAAGCCCAGAGCCAATCGCTGCTACCCTTTTACGTGGTCCTACTGGCCGCCTCGCTGCTCGTTATCGGCGTCCTGGTGACCATCTTCAGTGCCCAAATCGTGACCCCCTTGAACCAGCTGATCAACTCGGCCCGCGCCTACGCCGCCGGGGACTGGGAGAGCCGGGTCGCCATCCACCGCCAGGACGAGATCGGCCTGCTCGGCCAGACCCTCAACACCATGGCCGGGGAGCTCAGCCATCTGTACCAATCCCTGGAACAGAAAGTGGAGGACCGCACCCGCCAGGCACGCATTGCCTCTGAGGTCGTCCAGCTGGCTACCTCGTCGCTCAGCCGCAGCGAGCTGATCCAAAGCGCCGCCGATCTGATCATCGACCGCTTTGGATACGAATACGCCGGCATCTTCCTGCTCGAACAGGGCGGCATCAGCGCCGTGCTGGAATCCCAGGCCTTCAGAACGGCCACCCAGCCGGCCCAGACCGGCGCCCGGGTCATGATCACCCCGGACAGCATCGTCGGCTGGGTGTTGATGAAAAACCAACCCCGCATAATCCCCGGTGAAGACGGCGCCGCTTTCGATCAGCGCCTGATCGAACTTCCCGAAGCACAAAGTGAGATCGCCGTGCCCATCTCCACCGGCAACCAGATCTTTGGGGTGTTGGATATCTACAGCGCCATACCGGATGCCTTCGACGCGGACACCCGCGCCGTACTGAGCGCCCTGGGACAGCAGATTGCCTCGGCGCTCGAAAAAGTGCGCCTGATCGAGTCGACCAAGATCAACCTGGAAGAAACCACCATCCTCTACCAGGCCAGCCGGCAGATCACCCATTCCAAGAGCGACGAGGAGGTTATCGAGCGCCTCGACCTGGCCCTGGAAAAAGCCGCCGACGCTCACGCCCTCTTCCAGGTGGACCCGGGCAGCATGATCATTGTGGGCATTCATTCTCTCCACGTCGAGGAAGACCGCGCCCGCACCAGGGACGCCACCCTGCCGCTCAAGACCCTGCCGCCCGAGCTGGCTCACAAGAACCCCCTGGTCATCAACGACCTCAGGCAAGACAAGGACCTCAGCCAGCTATTGGCGCTCATCTTCCACCGGGAATGCCGTTCGGCGGCTATCTTTACCGTGGATACTTCCGAGCAATTGATCCAGGTGGCCGTCGTCGGCTCGCGTACCGCCAACCGCTTCACCGAGACCTACCTGCAACCCTACGCCAACCTGATCGACGTCGCCAGTAACACCTTGAGCAGGCTGCACCTGTTGAAATCGCTGGAAGACCGCCTCGACGAGGTGGAAACCCTGGCGACCATCGGCCAGCGCATCTCGCTCGAAACGGACCTGGAGCGCATCTTTACCACCCTGCACCAGCAGCTGCGCACCTTCATCGGGGAGGACGCCAGCTTCACCATCGCCCTGTACCAGGCCGAGAAAAACCGCATCGAATTTCCCTACCATTTCGATTACGGCGAAAACCTGACCCTGGAGTCTTTTCCCTTCGGGGAAGGCCTGACCAGCCAGGTGATCCGTACCCGCCAGCCGCTGCTGCTCAACCACAACACCTCCCAGGTCGCCGGAGAATTGGGCGGGAAGCTGATTGGTATGCCGGCCAAATCCTGGCTGGGCATCCCCCTCATCGTCGGTAATAACGTCATCGGGGTCATGATCATCCAGGATCTGGAGCACGAAGGGCGCTTCTCCGGCCGGGAGATGCAGTTACTGGCCACCCTGGCGCCTGAAATCGCCATTTCCATCCGCAACGCCCAGCTGCTGGACGAGATGAACCAGGCCTTCAGGGAGTTCGAACAGGAGCGCTACGTGGTCGAGGCCTTGTTGGAACACTCCCCGGACGAGATCTTCATTAAAAACCGGGAAGGGCAATATACCCACGTTTCCGATGCCTTCACCCGCAACCGCGGCTTTGCCAGCCGAGAAGCTGTGCTGGGCAAGACCGACCTGGATTTCAGTCACGACGAGAACAGCCGTAGCTATCATGAAAACGACCTGTCTCTCATGGCATCCGGCACGCCGCAGATGCACACCGTGCAAAACCGCAAACTGGCCGATGGCAACGAGGTGTGGAACCTGGTCAGCCTGATGCCGCTCTACGATCGCCACCAACAGATCTACGGCCTGTTGGGGATCACCCGCAACGTCACCGACCTGATCCTGGCCCAGAAAGCCAACGAACGCAACGCCCGGCAGCTGCGCACCACGGCAGAAATCGCCCGCGATATGGCGGGCACACTCGACCTCAACGAGCTGCTGCTCAAGACCATCAACCTGGTGCGCGAGCGGTTTGGTTTTTACCACGCCTCGATCTTCCTTATCGACAAACTGAGGGAGTTCGCCGTGCTGCGGGAATCGACCGGCGTCGCCGGTGAAAAGATGAAGCAGGCCGGGCACAAACTGGCCGTGGGTTCACGCTCCATCGTCGGCCAGGCCACCGCCAACGGCGAGCCCTACATTGTGAACGATGTGGGGACCAACCCCACCCACCTGCCCAACCCGCTGCTGCCCGAAACCCGGGCCGAGCTGGCCATTCCCCTCAAGGTCGGCATCCGCGTTCTGGGCGCCCTCGACGTCCAGAGCACGGATGCAGACGCCTTCTCCGAGAACGACGTCAGCATCTTACAGCTGCTCGCCGATCAGATTGCCGTGGCCGTGGTCAACGCCAACCTCTTCGGCCGCATCCAGGACAACCTCAGCAAGCACCGCTTGCTGCACGAAATGACCGTCACGGCCGCCGCAGCCGACGACTTCCAGGAATCACTGCGCAAATCGGTCGAGCTGATCAAGGCCTCCATGCCAGAGGATCGCATCGCCATCCTGCTCTACCGCCCCGGGGCGCACTCCCTTTACCTGGCGGCTTCCACCGGGTTCCCCACCGCCTTCCAGCTGGTGGAGCGCGGGGTCGACCAGGGTTACATCGGTAAGGCGGCCGCCAGCCAGAAACCGGTCATCGTCCCGGATACTGAAGTGGATACCTGGGCGCTGCCGCTGGCCGAGGATTCCCAGAGCCTGTTCGCCGTACCCATTGTTTATCACAACAATCTGATCGGCGTATTGGCCATCGAAAACACCCAGTCCGGGGCCTACGCTGAGGGCAGCTTCGAAGCCATCCTGACCCTGGGCAGTACCCTGGGCGCCATTTTGCATAACAACCACCTGGTAACCGAGATCCGCCAGCAGATGGAACGCCAGCAAGCGGTCTACCAGGCGACGGACAGGATCCGCCACTTCGTCGACGTCGAGAATATCTTGAAAACGTCCGCCACAGAGATCAGCCGCGTGACCGGGGCGCGCAAAGTACACATCGCCATCGCGCCCTCGGCCGAGACCGGCAGTAGCCTGCCCTTGCAACCCAACGGGAACCGGAACGGCCGCACCGGCCAGCCAGACGGGGACAGCGGTCAGGAGGCCGAATAATGGTTTATTGGAAGAGACTCCTCCCCCAAAATACCCCGGACTCGGTTGCCTCGCTGAGCAGGCTGACCATTTTACGCGAGCAAATCTTCCAGACCGGCAGCCTGTTCGCCGCCGGCGCCGGCAGCCTGGCATACATTGGCCTGCTGATCGACGACTTCCAGCGCAACAACTGGTCGAACTTCCCCGTCGCCACCCTGTTGATGTTCATCATATGGCTGGTCACCCTGGCCAGGCTGGCGCCCTACTACCTGCGCGCCGCCACCCTGATGCTGGGGATATACGTCCTGGGAACCTGGGCCCTGCTGCAAAGCGGTCTCGAAGCCAACGCCCTCCTGATCTTGTTCGCATTCTCCGTCCTTTCTGCCCTGTTCTTCAACGTCCAGCTGAGCATTGCCGCCCTGGCCCTCACCCTGGGCACGTTTGTGTTCATGGGTATCCTATGGTGCAATGGGATCAATCCGGCTGGCGCCACCGGGTTGTACGCCTACTCTACCGACCCGCATAACTGGTGGATCGCCGGGTTGCTGTTCTTCTTCCTGGTTTCCCTGGTAGCCGTCTCGATTTCCGTCCTGCTGAACGAACAAGGCAAGGCCATGCAACGCCAGGATCAGCTGCGCAGCGCCCTGGAAGCCGAACGCGCCACCCTGGAACAACGCATCCACCAACGCACCGGGGACATCGAACGGCGCCTGGTTCAAATCCAGACCGCCGCCGACATCTCCCGAGCTATCGCCTCCATCCTCGATCCACAGCAGCTGCTGCAAGAAGTGGTCGACTTGCTTCAAAGCCGCACCGACCTCTACTACGTAGGCCTGTTCATCAAGGATGAAACGGGGAAAAACGCCATCCTGCGTGCCGGCTCGGGCCAGGCCGGACAGCACATGATCGCCGAAGGCCACCACCTGGTCATCGGCGGTTCGTCCATGATCGGCTGGTCCATCCAGAACAAGAAAGCGCGCATCGCCTTGCAGGCCGAGCAGGACAGCATCCGCTTCCGCAACCCCCACCTGCCGGAAACGCGTTCCGAGCTGGCCATCCCCATCCTGTCCCACCAGGAGGCCCTGGGAGCGCTGTCGATCCAGTCGGTCGAGCCGGACGCCTTCGACAGCTACGACATCATCATCTTCCAGAGTGTGGCCGACAGCCTGTCCACGGCCCTCGAAAACGCCCAGCTGTTCCGCCAGAGCCAGGAAGACCTGGAAGAAATCCAGGCTCTCAACCGCCAGTACACCCAGCAGGCCTGGGAAGACCTGGTCAACGAGAGCGGCGAGTTACAATACTCTCTCTCGGCGCCCACCCAACCCGACCAGGAGGACGGCGCCAGCCTGCACCTGCCTATTACCCTGCGCGAGCAGGTCATCGGCTTTATCGACGTCGAAAGTGGCCAGGCAGAGTTCGACGAGAAAGACCTGGAGAGCCTGGAAGCCATCCTCGCCCAGACCGCTGTGGCCCTGGAAAATGCCCGTCTGATCAAAGAAACGCAGCAGCACGCCATCCAGATGGACCGGGTCAACTCTGTGACCAGCGCCTTCACCAAGGCGGTTACCATCGAGGATATTCTCAAGTCGGCATTGAGCGAGCTGGGAGAAATGCCTGCCATTAACGAAATATCGGTACGCCTGGCGCCACAAATCACGCCAGACGTCCCGCTCCAACCGCCTGCGGCCGGGAAGAGCCGCCACGACAACGGCAGCGGCCCGGCGGAGGTGAAAGCATGAACCTGATCCAACGGCTCAGCCCTCAAACCCCCTCTCCCCACATCCCCGCGGACGACGATCTGTTGATTCTGCGCGATCGCCTGCTGCAATATCTGCTCATCAGCAGCTGGGCCATCGGAATTGCCTCCCTGGTGCCCCAGGCCATCGACTGGTACAACCACAACCAGCTGCACAACGCCCTGGTGTATATCGTTGCCCTGGGGGTAGCAGCCGCCATCGCATATCTGCGCGACCTGCCCTACACCACCCGGGCCTACGTTTACCTGGTGTTCTTGTTCGTGGCCGGGTTGAGCAGCCTGTTGGAACGCGGCGCCGCCGGCGAAGGGCGCCTGTTCATGTTCGTGCTGCCCATTTTGAGCGTCGGCCTGCTGGGGGTTTCCCAGGGCATCTTCACCGCCCTGATCACCCTGATCACCACGGGCGTCTTCAGCTGGCCTTACTTCTCCTTGCTGGCAGTGCCCGGCAGCGCCCCCGGCGCTACCAGCACCGCCGACTGGCTGGCCGGCTGGATTCTGTTCTCGCTGCTGACCGTGATCGGCGCCAGCACGGTCGGGTTGGTGGTCAACGGCCTGAACAAGATGCTGGAAAAGCAGCGGGTGCTCACGGCTTTCCTCAAAGACGAGCGCAGCAGCCTCGAAAAACGCGTCCAGGAACGCACCACCGAGCTCTCCCGGCGCGCATCCGAGCTGGAAACCGCCAGCCGCCTGGCGCGCGACATCTCCACCGAGACCGATCTCAAGACCCTGCTGAACCGGGCCGTCGATCTCATCCGTAGCCAGTTCGGTTTCTATCACGCCGGCATCTTCTTGTTGGACGAAAGCGGGACCTACGCCGAACTACGCGCCGCCACCAGCGAAGGCGGGAAGAAAATGCTGGCCAACAAGCACCGCTTGAAGATCGGCGAAACCGGCATCGTCGGCCACGTGGCCCACAGTGGTGAGCCACGCATCTCCCTGGACGTGGGCGAAGACTTTATCTACTTCAACAATCCCTTCCTGCCCGAAACGCACTCTGAAATGGCGCTTCCATTGCAGCTGCGCGGGCAGATCATCGGCGTCCTGGACGTGCAAAGCACGCAGACCAACGCCTTCACCCCGGACGACGTCAACATCATGCAGACCATCGCCGACCAGCTGGCCGTGGCCATCGAGAAAGCCCAGCTGGTAGAACAGCTCCAGACCAGCCTGGCCGACCTGGAACAGAGCTACCAGGTATATACCGGCAAGTCCTGGGCCGCCCACCTGCAAAATGCCCGCCGAAATTACGCCTACCGCTACGCTCAGCACCAGGTCCAGCCCCTGCCGGATGCCAATCAGGCGCCCCGGCCGGACCCGGAGGCACCCATCGTTACCAGCCAGGTAAAAACCGAGGGCAACCATACCCTGGTCACCATCCCCATCCGCCTGCGCGGGCTCGTGTTGGGCACCATCGATTTCAATTTCAACAAACCCTCGGTTTCGCAGATGGAAGTGGAACTGCTGGAAGACGTCATCGACCGGCTGGCGCTCTCCCTTGAAAACGCCCGCCTGATCGAACAAACCGATCTGCGCGCTGAACGCGAGCGCAAGGTATTGGATATTACCAGCAAGATCCGTTCGGCGACTAACCTGCAAGACATGCTGGCCGTGGCCGCCAGTGAGCTGCAAACTGCGCTGGGCGCCGACCAGGCCCAGATCAAACTGAAGGAAGGTAGTGGGCGTGGAACAGGCCGTCTTTCCTTACCCAATATATAATAAAACAGCAATTGATTGACTCCTGAAGAAAGAGCGTGACCAATGTACACAATTGCTGTATCCAATGAAAAAGGCGGCGTAGCCAAGACTACCACCACCATTTCGCTCGGAGCTGCCCTGGCAGAGACGGGATTGAAAGTACTGATCATCGACCTGGATCCCCAGGCAAACCTGACCCTGGCGTTAGGCATCGAGCCCGACAAAGTGCGCCTTTCCATCACTAACGTGTTGTTGGAAACTTTGCCGCTTCACCACGCTATCCAGGGCACGTCCAGCGAGAACCTGGACATCCTATGCTCGAACCACGAGCCCGGCATCCTGGAGCGGCTTCTGCCCCAAAAGCCAAATTACGAGGGCATGCTGCGCAGGTCGTTGGAACAGTTAAAAACCAAATACGATTACGTCATCATGGATTGCCCGCCCTTTTTAGGGGCTATTACGCAAAGCGCCCTGGTGGCGGCCCAGATGGTGCTCATCCCAACCCAGGCGGAATACTTCTCGATTGTGGCTCTGCGCAACCTGATGGGTTGGATCCGGCAGATCCGGGCTCAGCACAACCCCGCCCTGGTCTACCGTCTGCTGCTCACCATGTACGACCGGCGCAACCGCACCCATCGCATCCTCAGCGAACAGCTGCGCAATACCTTTCGCAACGGCGTACTCGAATCGCTGGTCGAGACGGATACCAAACTACGCGAAAGCCCCATCGTAGGGGTGCCCATCTTAACCCATGCTCCGAAGACACGCGCCTCTGGCCAATATCGTAACGTAGCTCAGGAGATCATACAGTATGTCAAAGAAACAACTCTTCAGCCGTCTTGAGAATTTATTCTCGAGCATTGAAGAGAGCGCCCCTCAACCGGTCGAACCCCTGGCCGCATCCCCCTGGACGTGGGAATGGGAATGCAGCCAGCAGGGGTATTACACGTCCTGTTCGACCGGTGTCGAGATGCACCTCGGCGTGCCGGCCGAGCAATTCACCGGCCAGCCGGTAGGGACCTACCTTCTTGATCCGGACTCAGCCCAGGCGCTCACCGGCATCCTGACAGACCTGAACACCGGACCAGCCGAGCTGGACCTGGTGTTCCGCTGCCCGGACGGCCACAATCTCTCCGTACGCTATTCCCTCACCCCCCAATTCGACCCGGCCGGCACCCCCACCGGCTGGCGCGGCACCGGCCTCGTCCTGGAGCCGCCGCCCTCGTCTACCCCGCCCCTCCCGGAGCCTCTGCCGGAGCCACTGCCAGAGCCGCAACCGCAAGCCTCGGCGGCAGCGCCCGCCGACACTGTGCCGGTTGGCGGCAACGGGAAGAAACCCGCGCCGGAGAAACACAAGATCTACCAGAAAGAAACCCCGGAGCCAGGCACGAACCTGGCCGTCCCCTTCCGTTTCAGCCAGGACGGCAAAGGCAGCCTGGAATTACGGTACGCTCAGGAACAATTCCAACCCAATGAGGAAGAATCACTGCTGATCCAGGAAGTCCTCGATCAGCTCTCCCTGGCCATCGACAACATCCGCCTGTACGACACGGCCCAGCAAGAGATCAAGGACCGCATCCAGGCGCAGGAAGAGTTGATCCAGCACAACCAGGACCTGGCCAGCCTCAACCAGATCAGCCAAAAGATGGCCACCCTTTCCAACCAGCGAGAGATCTTATCCATCTCTTTGCAGGCTTTGCAAGAATTTATCGACTGCCGCAACGTGCTGATTGCCATCTCCAACGAAAGCGGCACGCAGTTCGAGATCCCGATCGCCCTCGTCGACCATCAGGAGACGGCCATCCAGCCCAGGCCCTTTGCCCACGGTGTGATCGAGCATGTCATCCAATCCAAAACCCCGCTGTCCTTCAACCAGGACGTGGCCGGGCAGTACGCCGCCCTGGGGCTGGATCTGCCAGAACGGACCCCGGCCAGTGTCCTGGCGGTGCCCATGTTAGCCGGCCGGCGCTCGGTAGGGATGTACCTGATCGAAGACTTCGAGAAGGAAAATGCCTTTACGGAGATCCAGCTTGAGCTGGTGTCTACACTGGCCGCCCAAACCACTGCCGCGCTGGAGAATTCGGTGCTGATCAACCGCATCACCGACGCGTTGGACGAGCTGGAAGTGCGCGAGCGTTACCAGGCCAACGTTGCTCAGGCGGTTGCCAGCCTGACCCAATACGGCACGCGCTCCCTGCCCGAGGCGCTCAGCTGGCTGGGCGAAGCCGCCCAATGCAGCCGGGTCTATTACGCCCAGAGCGAAGTAAACGACCAGGGTAAATACTGGCAGGTCCTGGAAGAATGGTCCCAGCCCGATGCCGGGAGCGAACCGGCCAGGGGCAAGATCATCCCCTGGGACGAAATGTGGGCCGAAGAGCTGTCCAAACGCGGCTGGCTGCGCCTTGTCCGCCGCGATGCTCGCCTGGGGACTGCCGTCCTCAGACAGCACACGTTCGAAACGGCCTTGCTGCTCTACGTGCGCGGCAAGAACCCCAACCCCAACATGATCATCTTCGAATCGCCGCATTCCGACCCCTCCTGGCCCGGAGAAGAGGTCAGCGTGCTCCAGGTAGCGGCCGATTCGCTGTCTTCGACTATCATTCGTGAAGACCTGCTCCAGCAGTTGCAAGACTCGCTCAAAGAGACCGAAAAACTGTATCTATCGAGTTACAACCTGGCCCTGGCCAACACCGCCCCGGATATGCTCACGGCCATCCTGACCGGCGTCAATGCCGCCGGTATCAACCGCGCGGCGCTGATCGTGTTCGAAGAGATCTCTGAAAATGTAACCCGGGCCATAGTCTCGGCCAGCTGGTACAGCGGCTTTGGCCCGGAACCGTTCATGCCCGGGTACGAACTGTTCGCCCCCCTGGTGCCTTACCTGAAGACCCGGGAAGCATTGTACGTCTCCGACGTTACCCAGGCGGGCTACAGCGACCCGGTGGCAGAATACCTGAGCACTCAAAAGATCCGCTCGCTGGCCGTGGTCCCCACCCGTGTGGGCTCCACCCAGACCGGCTGTCTGCTCTTGCAGGCCACCCAGCCGCGCCAGTTCAGCGGGCGCGAGACGCGCTCCTTTCCTCCCCTGGTGGACCAGATGGCCCTGCGCCTGGAGAACCTGCGCCTCTTCGAACAGACGCAGAAAGCCCTGGCCGAAACCGAGATGCTGTACCGCATCAGCGACGGCATCGCCCAGGCCATCGACGCCCAATCCCTGGTGGACCTGGTGGTAACCAATGCCATGCCCACCGGCGGCGAACAGCTGTTTTTATTCGACATCGCCTACAACAACCTGGGAGAGCCTTCCTACCTGGACCTGAGCGGCTACTACAACCATAACCCGCTCAACAACCGCAGCAATCTGCGCCTGCCGGCGGCTTCCCTGCCATTGGTGCGCTCGCTGACCACCGGGGTGAATTACATCGCGGACATTGCCGCTTCGAAGCTGGACGCCACCTCGCGCAGCACCCTGGCCCAGCTCTCCATGCAGACCGCCTGCCTGGTACCGCTGCATACCGCCGGCAACGTGATCGGGTTGTTGATCGTGTCCGCCGCTCAGGTGACCGAGTTCTTCCCGGAAGAGATCATCCTCCTGGAAATCGCCGCCAACGGGATCTCGATCGCCCTCGAACGCCAACGCCTGCTCGAAGAAGCCCAGCGCCGCGCCCTGGAGCTGGAAGCAGCCGCCGAAATTGCCCGCGATACCACCAGTACCCTTTCTCAGGACACCTTGCTACAGCGTATCGTCACCCTGGTACAGAGCCGTTTCAACCTCTACCACGTGGCCATCTACATGTTGGACGAGCAGGGAAAGAGCGCCGAAGTGCGCGAGGCATATGGGGCCACCGGTAAGCAAATGAAACAACAAGGTTCTCGCCTGGCCGTTGGTGGGCGTTCGGTGGTAGGGACGGCCATCGCCACCGGCATCCTGGTCACGGTCAACGACGTGACCACCAGCAGCGTGTACTCCGCCAATCCCCTGCTCAGCGAGACTCGCTCCGAGATGGGCATCCCGCTCAAAGCCGGCGACCGCGTCATCGGCGCCCTGGATATCCATGCCAATCGCATCAATGCCTTCACCCCGGACGATACCATGGTGATGCAGATTCTGGCCGACCAGATCGCCGTGGCCATCGAAAACGCCCGGGCGTACGAGCTGTCGCAAAAAGCAATCATCGAAATGCAGGAGATCGATCGTATCAAGAGCCAGTTCCTGGCCAATATGAGCCACGAGCTGCGTACCCCACTCAACTCCATCATCGGCTTCTCGCGGGTGATCCTCAAGGGTATCGATGGGCCAATCAGCGAGGACCAGACCCAGGACCTCACCGCCATCTACAACTCCGGGCAGCATCTGCTGAACCTGATCAACGACATCCTCGACCTGTCCAAGATCGAGGCCGGTAAGATGGAGCTATCCTTCACCGAGACCAACCTGGAAGAGATCATCCAGAGCGTCATGTCCACCGCTATCGGGTTGGTCAAGGACAAATCGATCCAGCTCAATCAGAACATCGCCCCGGATCTGCCGTCCGTGCTGGCCGACCCCACCCGCATCCGCCAGGTGCTGCTCAACCTGCTCTCCAACGCGGCCAAATTCACCGACTCCGGCTCGATCACTGTCAACGCCCTGGTCAGCCAGGATATGGAAGACCAGCCCGAGATCATGGTCACCGTCACCGACACCGGCCCGGGCATCGCCGCCGAGGACCAGACCAAGCTGTTCCAACCCTTCTCCCAGGTAGATGATTCGCCTACGCGCAAGACGGGCGGGACCGGGCTGGGCCTGTCCATCTGCCGTTCCCTGATCGATATGCACCACGGTAAGATCGGGGTTCTTTCCAGCGAGGTTGGCAAGGGCACCACCTTCTTCTTCACCCTGCCCCTGGCCAAAACAGAGGATCCTGCCCCCATGCCGGACACTGAGGCGGAGAACGAAAACGTGATCCTGGCGATCGACGACGATTGGCGGGTTACCACCCTATACGAGCGTTATCTCGGTCCCCTGGGATACCAGGTCATTCCGTTGAAAGATTCCACCCTGGCCCTGGAACGAGCCAGGACCCTGAAACCTTTTGCCATCACCCTCGACATCATGATGCCGCAGAAAGACGGCTGGCAGGTCATCCGCGAGCTCAAGCAGGACCCGGAGACGCGTGACATCCCCGTACTCATTTGCAGCATTGTGGAAGAAGAGGAGAAAGGCTTCAGCCTTGGAGCGACGGATTACCTGGTCAAGCCATTCCTGCCCGAGGATCTGATCAACGCCATCCGCCACCTCAACCACGAAGGCAAGATCTACGAGATCCTGGTCATCGACGACGACGGTGAAGATTTGCGCATGATCGACAAACTGATCGGCCACGACGGGCAGTTCAAAATCCGCCTGGCCGAAGGCGGCATCAAAGGCTGGAGCGAGATCGAAGCCCACGCCCCGGATGCCATCATCCTCGACCTGTTCATGCCCGATGTCAACGGGTTCACCATCCTGGAACGCCTGCGGACCGACCCGCAGGTCCG
>JAAZNB010000263.1 GCA_012798515.1 Chloroflexota bacterium | reverse complement strand
ATGGGGCTGTTGGCCACCATGCTCTCCAGGTGCGACAGTTTGCCGGCGTCGCGGCGCAGCTCGATGTGACCATCCTCCAACACGGCGATCCCGGCTGAGTCGTAGCCGCGATACTCCAGGCGTTTCAGTCCGGTCAAAATCACAGGGGTGGCGTTCTGCTCCCCGATATAACCTACGATCCCACACATATTCAAGTCCTCCAAACATAGAGACGTAAACACATAGACTTATCGTCCGCCGGTCGAGACCGTCGAGACCGGCAGCGCGCAAGCCACGCAATTCGCCGTGTACCCGCGGGTACAGGCCTGAGACAGGATATTGGTTTGTACGTGTGGGGGAATGTACAGGTCCGTTTGGACCAGGAGGGCTTCCGCTGATCTTTCGATTTTCCCGGCAGCGCTGCCGCCGGTTAACTCTATCTCGCGATAGAGAACCCTCATCCTCGTCACCCCGGTCCGGTTACAGCCCGGGGCCATGCGCTTGGTTAATTCCCCTGTTGCTTGCAGCTATGGTCGATCTTCACCTCCTACGCTGTGATTGGTTTTCGCTATTATACCTGATATTGCAAGCCCCGCGATGTACCCAGTTGGTCGATTCCTGGAAACTCTAAGGTTTCTGCCCGGGTAGGCTGATAAAAGTGTAAAGCGTGGCCCCCTCGGCCGGATGTATTATACAATCAATGTGCGGTTCCCGCATTGGGGCCGCAAGCCGGTCTGTAAACCCGAGAAACCCGTATGTCCTCTTCCCCACCCCAACTACGCCTGCGCGATCTGTTGTTCACCCCCCTGGGCTGCCTGCTGCAAAGCTCACCAGTGGTGCTGTTGGTAGTCCTCCTGGGTGGTTACATCGCCGGGGAATACGTCTATTACAACGTCAACACCAGCCTGTGGGGATTGTTCGCCCATCCCCTGGAGGCAATCCAGGCCGATGCGACCTATGAACACGTCCAGGAAGCCGGCGTGGGGAGCTGGAACGTCGTCTACGAAAGCCCGACCGAGGTGGAGTTCCGCGGGCTGGTGCGCCACGTCTCGCCGGTGCGCATGGAGCTGGTGCCCTTCCTCACCCACGACGTGCTGGTCACCAGCGGCGATTTCACCGACCCGGGCCGCGTGCAGGTCATCGTGGCCGAGCACCAGTTCGCCTGGGCCGCCGGGGAGTCCAACCCGCAGGGTGAGATCCACCTGCTGCACATCGTTCCTGCCAACGCGGAGGTCTACCGGCGCCTGCTGTCCGTGCGCCGCGGGCAAACGCTTTCCTTCCGCGGCCGGGAGATCCTGCGCATCGACGCCCTCGACCCGGCTGGACAGAGCCTGGGCTGGTGGCAGGATGACGGCTGTAACAGCATTTTGGTCACCGCCGTAAACGAGTGAGTATCTGCCCCGATGTCGTTTTAGTGCGTTTTTGTCGAGCTACGCTCGATAAAAACTCGGCAATGAAATCTATTTCGGATAGGTTCTCCGTTAAGAAAGCCGCGGTCTTGCTCCCCTCAGGTGACAGGCGCGGCGGGTTAATGTATAATCCCTTTCACGCCCGGCCTTTGCTGCCAGGCGGTGTATCTCACAAGAAACAGGTCTACACACATGAAGTACGACGAGCAGCTCGACATCTACCTGCGATCCCGGTTCACCCTGATCCTGCTGGTGACCCAGGAAGAAGAACGCGCCCTCCAAACCGTGCGTGTTATGTGCGAACACACCCAGCGCGCCGCCATCGCCTGGGACGTGGCCGACGGCTTCCAGTGGGTCACGGCGGGCAGCGCCACCCTGCCGGCCGGGCGCGACCCGCTCACCGCCCTGGAGCAAATCGAAAAATACGATCCCAACGCCAACGTGGTCTTCCTGCTCAAAGACTTTCACGAAGCCTGGGGCAACCCCCAGATCAAACGCAAACTACGTAGCCTCAGCCAGAAACTGAAGTTCACCAAGAAATCCATCTTTATCACTGCCCCGCAAGCCAAGATTCCGGACGAGCTCAAAGACGAGCTGGTCATGGTGGAATTCCCCCTGCCCACTGCCGCCGAGCTGGAAGAAGTGCTCGAACGCCTGGCGGGCACCCCCGGGGTGAAGGTCAACCTCACCCCTCTGGGCCGCGAGAAGCTGGTCCAGGCCGCCCTGGGGCTCACCGCTTCGCAGGCCCAACGGGTCTTCGCCAAGGCCATCGTCACCGATGGAGTGCTGGACGACCGCGACATCTCCCTGGTCACTGAAGAGAAAAAGCTCATCATCCGCGAGAGCGAAGCCCTGGAGTTCTACGCCGTCACCGAAACCCCCGACGACGTGGGCGGCCTGGGCACCCTCAAAGCCTGGCTCAACCTGCGCGAACGTGCTTTCACCCTGGAAGCCCGCCGCTACGGTCTGCCGGCCCCCAAAGGCATTGCCCTGATCGGCATCCCCGGCACGGGCAAGAGCCTGACGGCCAAGATGATCGGCGGCCTGTGGCGCCTGCCCCTGCTGCGCCTGGATGTAGGCTCGTTGTTCGGCAGCCTGGTAGGTGAATCGGAAGAGCGCGCCCGCCGCGCCCTCAGCCTGGCCGAGACCGTGGCGCCCTGTATCCTGTGGATCGACGAGATGGAGAAGGCCCTGGCCCACGGCGGGCTGGACAGCGGCACGAGCACACGCGTCTTTGGCACCATCCTCACCTGGATGCAGGAGAAGACCTCCCCGGTGTTCGTGGTGGCTACCGCCAATGACATCGCCAGCCTGCCCCCCGAGCTACTGCGCAAGGGCCGTTTCGACGAAATCTTCTTCCTGGACCTGCCCACCGAGGAGGAGCGTCAGGAGATCTTCTCGGTGCACCTGCGCAAACGCGGTCGCATCATCCAGGATTACGACCTGGACCTGCTGGCGCGGGAAGCGGAAGGCTACACCGGCTCCGAGATCGAACAGGCCATCATCGACGCCATGTACATCGGTTTTAACGACGGGCAGCGCGAATTTACTACCGCCGACGTGCTCCAATCCCTCGAGCGCCAGGTGCCCCTGTCGGTCTCGCAGCGGGAAAACATCCAGGCCCTACGCAGCTGGCTGCGCGAGGGGCGCGCCCAATCGGCCTCCTTCCAGGAAGCCGACGAGGCGGCAACCCGCTTTGTCCAGATCCAGCTTGACATCCGCCCGCGTACCCCCTAGATGACCCACCCCGCGCCGGCCTCATCCCGCCCCACGACGAACAATTGGCGGCTGCGATTTTGGGCTCACCTCTTTCACCTGCCCCCTACGCGCCTCACCCGGCCGTTGGTCCGTCTCGCCGCCCGGCGCCTGATTGGCGAAATGCCCGGCGAGAGCTATTTCGTGACCACCCACCTGGTCGAGTATTACCTGGGTGGCAGCGATGCCCCTATTCTGGAAGATATCCGCCAGGCCTTTCTGGCCTTATATGACCAGAAAGCTGTCAACTTTTTATGGCGCGAATGGGCCCGCAGCCGCGCTCCGGCGTTGGCCGAGATCCTCTCCGGGTTGAATTGGGCCGCCTCCCATCCCGCCGCACTACGCACCCTCAGCCTGCTCTTTCTGCAGCGCACAGCCGGACTGGACCGCATCGAGCCTGGCCTGATCCCCGCTGTAGCCGCTTACGCCGGCGACGCCGACCCCGCCATTGCCACCCGGGCGCAGGGCGTACTGGCGGAACTAAAAGATCCGCAAGCCATCGATTCCCTGTGCGCCCTGTGGGCCGTCGAACGAACGCCCCTCCTGGAGGAGATCCTGCTGGCCTCTCCCTACCGGGCTTCAGCCCCGCCCCAGGTCAGCGTCCTGGTGGCGCTGCTCAAGGGTGATTTCGAGTCCCTGTTCCAGTGTGAAAAGAGCGCCGTCGAGCCCCTATGGCAGGCCTGCCGGGATCCTAACCCGGTCATCGCAAACAACGCCTGCCTGGCATTGCCCAACCTGCACCTGGTCCAGGCAGTCAACGAGTTCTGTCGCCTGTGGGCCGCCACGCGTGACGCCCAGCTCGAAGCTATCCTGCTGCAATCCTGCTACGTGGCCCGTTCTCCGCTGCCCTTGCGCCTGCTTTCGGCGCTCAAGAACGGCAAGATCGAGATCGCCCAGGACCTCCGTCCCGAACAGCTGCCGGCCCTGCTGGAGGCCTGCCGCGACCCCGACCCGCAGATCGCCGGCCTGGCGCGCCAGGCATTGCGCCAGCTGGCCCAACCCGAAACACGCAGCGCCATGCTCAACCTGTTCTTCGAGAGTGAAGATCCCCTGGTGCACGCCGCCGTGCTGGAAGGCGGCTACCAGCCCACCCGGCCCGAGCAACAGGCCCTGATGGCCTTCCTGCTCGAAGACTGGGAGCGCTATAACCGCCTGGATTTCGACCAGCGTCTGATGCAGGCTGTGTATGCCACCGCTGCGCCGGCCCTGCGCAGCCGCATCGCGGCCCGTATCCAGACCAGCGGGCGCATCGAGTTTGCGACCATTCTGGCAGGCCAGGATTATCGCTCCCGCGCCGCTCAGCTCAATCCGCAGGAAACGGCTTTGCTGGTAGGCCTGCTGCTCGAACAGGGGCAGTGGGACAGGCTGTGGCAGCTGCTGTTCGAGGTGCCCCTCCTGACCGGCACAGGCATCTTTCATCGCCTGCTGCAGGCCGGCTGGCAGCCCGCCGGGGAAAGTGACCGCCGCCTATTCCAGGAACTGTCCGCTTGTGGGGTCACCCCGGCCGATCCGCAAACCTTCTTTACCGGCCTGGACCTGCCTCCGGCCTGCCTGGGCGCCACGCTGCACCTGAGCGGGCGGTTCAACGAAATTGCCTTCGCCCCCCACCAACCCTGGCTGGCCATCGCCACCGGCAGTCGCAAGGTCATCCTGTGGGATTACCAGCAGGGCATCCTTCACACGACCCTCCGCGGTTTCCAGCATTCGGTGGCCAATCTGGCCTTCCTGGAGGATGGCCGCCTGGT
>JAAZNB010000262.1 GCA_012798515.1 Chloroflexota bacterium | reverse complement strand
GCCCCTCCGCCGCGGAGTCAAGGGACCTCGCAATCGCACCCTACCTGGAGCCTCTGGTAGGGTGCGTTGGCAACGCACCTCTTCCTTGGGGTATGCGTACCCCGTGGCAAACGGGGTATGCCCGAGGCGGTGCGGGTAAGCCAGCGCCCCTTGCCAGCCGTGTTCGGTCGGGCATACCCCTCGGGGCACCTTGGAAGCCCGACCTGCTAAAAGAAGGGGCTCTGCGGCCTGGGGGGAGACCGGCCTGGCGTAGGCTGGCTAGAGCGTTCCGGCAAAGCACACACCTCTGTCGCGGAAGACGGCGATCTGGGCGCTGTGCTCGCGCTTGTGGCCGTAGAAGGCGTAGACGATAAAATCGTCCAGGGAATACTGCTGGCCGTACCAGGGAAGGGTCCCTACCCGGCGCAGGGTCTCGCCGGAGACGCCCTCCAGGCGTTCCAGGGTCTGCTCGTGGACGTGGGTATACTCATCCAGCACCTGCTGGACGGAAAACGGGCTGCGCAGCTCGACCTGCAGCGCGTTGAACGGGTCGCCGCGAGTGAGCTGGAACTGTTCCAGGGTGGGGATGGGCGCCGCCGGATCGACCAGGTGGTCCAACAGCTCCTCCAGGACGTGCTCGAAAGACGCCAGGTGGGCCAGAATGTCCTTGACCGACCACCAGCCGCAGACCCCACTGGTCAGCCAGTCTGCCTCGGGCAGGTCTGCGACGGCGTGGAGCACGGTGCGGTGGCCATACATTAAAATGTCGTGTGCGTGCATGCGGTTTACCCTATTCTCCCCCTGACCGGATGGGCACGGCTCATCCGGCAGCTTCGTATTGAAATGCAGCCCGGGCCTGGTGCAGGAAATTGTCCT
This sequence comes from Chloroflexota bacterium, assembly GCA_012798515.1. Lineage (GTDB taxonomy): Bacteria > Chloroflexota > Anaerolineae > Anaerolineales > Anaerolineaceae > JAAZNB01. The sequence continues at coordinate 9,685 of JAAZNB010000262.1, read as the reverse complement.
GCAGGGCCGGCTCGGGGATGTTGGAGGCCAGGCGGGCGATGACAATCTGTCCGCCGGCCAGCTCGCTGTGGGCCGCCTGGCGCTGGCCCATTTCGCCATACAGGTTGCTCAGGGCGGCGTGCATACGCCACAGCATCGCCAGATTGCCCACCTGGCGCACATCGTCCATGCCGGCCAGCAGCGCCGTGCGGGCCGGCTCGAACTGGCCCTGCATGGCCAGGGCCCGGGCGCGCGCCACGACCAGCCACGGGCCGGCGTGATCGCCGGAGGCGTTGGGATCGCTGGCCGCCAGGCGCTCGATCTCTTCCAGGGCGCGCGGGGCGTCGTACTCGGCCAGGGCCAGCTCCACCTCGGCGCAGCGGCACATGCGGTAGCCCAGGGTCTGCCCGCTGGACTTGAGCGGCGGCAAAGCACGCAGCAAGGCGCTTGCCTGGGCGTTCTTGCCCTGGTTGATGTAGGTCATGGCCAGCTGGCCGGCCGCCAGGCGCACCCAATGCCAGGAGCGGATGCGCCGCGCCAGGGTAAAGGCCTGTTCGAGCAGCATTTGCGCCTGGTCGAGGGCCAGCAGATCGGTGAGCAGCATGGCGTGGAAGATCATCCCGCCGGCCAGCCACTGCTGGTGGCCGATCTGGCGGGCGATGCGGCAGCACTCCTGCACCTGCTCCAGGCCCTGGCCATATTCCCCCAGGGCGCCCAGGGCATGGGCCTGGGCCATGAGGCTGTAGGCCTGCCCGGCCGGCCAGTAGATCCCTACGGCCACCTCGGCGGCGCGCCGGGTGGTCTCCACGGCCTGGGTGAGGGTGTAATCCCCGGGGACCAGGCTGGCGCCCTGGTAAGAGCCGGCCGCCATGCCCAGGGACGCCAGCGCAGAGGCCAGGCCGCGGCGGTCGCCACACTGTTCGAAGAGCGGGATGGCCTGCTGCATGGAAAGCTGGCCCTGCACCAGGTCCCCGCCCAGGAAACTGGCCAGGCCCAACAGGTCGAGGGTCTCGGCCCGGCCGGGCGTGTCTTGCAGCTGCTCGAAGATGGCCAGGGCTTCACGATGGTATTGCAGGGCCTCGGCCGGCAGGTCGGCGTTGAGGTGCCAGTTGCCCAGGCGGTTGAGGCTGTGCGCCAGGGCGGGGGGCTGGCCCATGCGGCGGGCCAGGTCCAGGGCGTGGCGCAGGTACTTGCCGCTGTGGTCGTAATTACGGGCGGCCCACAGGTTGCCCAGGTGGATGAGGGCCTGCCATTCCTCCGGGGCGTCGCCGGCGGCGCGAGCGGCCTGGAAAGCGGCCAGGTAATCCTGGTTGGCCTGCTCGAAGGCGCCCATCGTCTCGTAGGCCAGGCCGCGCTCCCGGCAGATGCCGGCCTGCGGCAGGGGTTCCTGGCGGGCGATCGACAACATGCGCGTGTAGAGCTGGATGGCCTCGGGGATGGCGTAATGGCGCATGGCCGCCTGGCCGGCCTGGATCAGGTATTTCCAGGCCCGCGCCAGGTCACCGGCCTGGAAATAATGCTCGGCCAGGATGGGCGCCAGCGCTTCGCTGCGCTCGGGGTAGCTGCGTTCCAGCACGGCGCCTACGCGGGCGTGGATCTGCTGCCGTTCCGGCCGGGGGATCGAACGGTAAACCGCCTCCTGGACCAGGGTGTGGCGGAAGAAGTATTCGATCTCCGGCTGGGTTTGCGCCAGGGTGATGAGCTGGGCGGCTTCGAGCTGGGTCAGGTGCTGGTTCAAGTTCATTCTTCCCCCTCTCCGGCCAGCGCCTGCTCCAGCACCTGGGTGGTGAACTGCCGCCCGATCACGGCCGCCACGCGCAGGGTGCGCTTGACGTCCTCCGGCAGGCGGTCAATGCGGGCCAGCAGCAGCTCTTGCAAGTCGGCGGGGATCTCGATCCCGGCCACCTCCCCGTTGAGCGTCCAGCGCCCGGCCTGGCGGGTGATGAGACCGCGGTCGATGAACATGCGGATGATCTCCTCCACGAAGAAGGGATTGCCCCCGGCCTTGCCCAGGATCAGATCATCCAGCGTCTCGGGCAGTTCGGCCAGGTCGAGCAGGTTGGCCGCCAGCCGGCGGGCGCCGGCCGGGGACAGGGCGTGCAGGTCGATATCGGCCAGCCCCAGGCCCAGCTGGCTGCGCAGCGCGGTCGCCAGTTTCCAGCCGGGCGCCTGGTTGTCCGGGCGGATGATACAGCACAGCAGGATGGGGGTCGTGGATAGGATGGGCAGCAGGCGGATGAGCAGCTCGATGGAAGAGGGATCGGCCCAGTGCAGGTCTTCCAGCACCACGACCAGGGGTTGGCGGGCCGCCAGGGTCTGCAAGACTTTCTGCAAGGCGAACAGGTAGCGGGCCTGGATGGCCTGGGGTTCGAGGGCGCGCACCTGCTCCAGGGCGCCGGCGGGCAGCTGGATGGAGAGCAGGTAGCCCAGGAAGGTGTAGACCTCGTCGCGCTCCTCCCCTTCCAGGTCTTCACAGAAGCGGGTCAGGGCGGCCCGCTTCTCGGCCTCGCCGGCTATCCCGGCGGCGCCGATGAGGGAGAGGAGTAAATCGATCAGCAGGTGATAGGCCAGGCGCTGCCCATAGGGCCGGCAGTGGCCGTCTACCCAGTGGATGCCCGGCACGGCGGCGGCGCGCCACTCGGAGATCAGGCGCGACTTGCCCATCCCGGCCTCGCCGGTGACCAGGGCCGCCCGGCCCTGCCCGGCTTTAACCGCCTGGTTGAGCTGCTGCAGGGCCTCCAGCTCGGCCCGGCGTTCCACCAGGGGGCTTTCCAGCCGGTCCAGGCCGCGCATCCACCCGGGTGAGGCCTTGAAGCCGCGCACCTCGTAGGCTTGCAGCGGTTCGGGTTGGCCTTTGAGCGTGATCAGCCCCAGGTCGAGGGTCTCCACCAGGGAGGCCACGAAATGGTAGGTGTTCTCGGTGACCAGGGCGGTCAGGGGGGCGGCGGCGGTTTGCAGGCGCGTGGCCAGGTTGACCGCGTCGCCCATGGCGGTGTACTCGTAGGTCAGGTCGCCGTTCACCTCGCCCACCACCACCTGCCCGGTGTTGAGCCCCACCCGGATGGCGAAGGGGGCGCCGTAGAGCTGCTGTACTTCCTGGGCGTAGCTGCGAGCGGCTTCCAGCAGCCCGATGGCGGCCTGCACAGCGCGCAGCGGGTCGTTGTCGTGCGCCACCGGGGCGCCGAAGAAAGCCAGCAGGGCGTCGCCCGACAGGCGGGCCAGGGTGCCCTCGTGGTGGTAGATGATGGGGGCCAGCAGTTCGAAGGCACGATCCACCGCCTCTTCCCAATCCTGGGGAGCGATCTGCCCGGACGGGGCGGCTGTATCCACCAGGCCGGCGTACAGGACGGTGACCGTGTGGCGTTCCCCGGCCCGGGGGGCGGCGGCGCGCATCTTCTCCGCCAGGTGGGCGGGCACGGCTGCGGCCAGGCGCAGCAGGCGCTGTTCGTCGGGGTTGGGCGGGTCGAAGGCCGTCAGCGGGCGGGTCTCCTGGGGGGTAGCGGATACCAGGGGGGTGCCGCACATGCGGCAGAAGCGGGCGGTGATGGGGTTATCGTTGCCGCAGTTGGGGCAGGCGCGCATCTGCGGCTGCCCACAGCTCAGGCAAAAATGGGTGCCCTCTGGATTATCGGTGGAACAATACCAACATTTCATGGGCAGTACTCTCGTTCACAGTTGGAAGATCACAAACCGGGAGCAGTCCTGGCGCCCCGCCGGAAAACAGCCGGTAAAAACTCGACCCAACAGCCCGCGCCGGCCGCGGTGCGGGAGCCAGGATACGCCGGGTCACACCCCGGGCGCCGGCGGCGAACGCAGGCTTACCCGGGCCCGGCCGGTGCACAGGGGCAGCCTGCGCAGCTGGCTGGTACCAGGTTACGTGCAAGAATTGATCCATGCGGTGTGGGGCGGGCGCCCGTCCCGGCCGGCGGGGCGGTAGGCCCGTCTCGCCCAGGCCGGTGAAAAAATCCGCCCGGGCCAGGCGCGCGACCCACACCGGCGCCGTGACGCCTACGGGCGTGCCCGGGACGCGCCGGCCAGACCTGGCCGGGCGCACCCGGTGGGCAAGCAGTGGAGAATCGGCGACGAAGCCGGCCAGGACCCATGACCAGAGCATCAGCATTCAAACCATGACCACGCGATCCTCGTAGCACCACATCCAGTCTTCTCCCGGCTCCATCGAACGGATAATGGGATGCCCGGTTTCGAGGTAGTGCTGGTAGGCGTGGCGATTCGTAGAATCATCACAGCAGCCCACGTGCCCGCAGACCATACACACGCGCAGGTGTACCCAGGCGTCGCCTCGCTTCAGGCACTCTTCACATCCGGCGCTCAAGGGACCGATCGTCTGGGATTGGGCGAGGTGTGTGCAGCGGGAAGGAAAATCAGGGGTATTCATGATTGGCTCACCTTGTCTACTTTCGATAAAAATAAATCTAAACCGCTCTTCCAACACACGCTTGGATCCTGGTGTTACCTGATCCCTGCACAGAAACACAATCATATCAACAAAATGCGATCATGGGGAAGCCCGCAGCGGACGCCCCACCAGGCGGCGGTATTCGCTGCAGATGTCGGCCTCCATGACCACCTGGAGGCCCGCCTGCCGCGCCAGGTTGGCCGCCGGCGGGTCGATGGCGCCGGCCTGGATCCACACCGTCCGGGCCCCGGCCAGGATGGCGGCCTCGATGGCGCGGAATGGCTCCCCGGCCGGTAAAAAGAGCAAGACGATGTCGGGCGCCTCGGGCAAGGACTCCAGGCCGGGATAAGCCGGCTGGCCCAGCAGGGTATCCGGCCCGGGTCGCACGGGCAACAGGTGGTAACCCTGGGCGTGCAGGTAGGCCGGCACGCGGTAGGCCTCTTCCTCCGGCCGGGAGCCGGCGCCCACCACGGCGATGGTGTGGGCCGTCTCCAGGATACTGCGCAGGCGCGCGTCGTCCGGTTTCCACCCGCGGGCCGGGCCGGGCGCGGCGGTCTCGAAATCCAGCGGCAAATAGACGCGGAAGACGGTGCAGCCGGGGCGCGAGGTGACCTGGATCTCACCGCTGTGTTTGGCCACGATGTTGTAGGCGATGCTCAGGCCCAGGCCGGCGCCCTGGCCGGGTAGTTTGGTGGTAAAGAAGGGCTCGAAGATGCGCGCCAGCGCCTGGCGGGGGATGCCGGGGCCGTCGTCCTCCAGCTCGATCAGCACGCCTTCCCCCTCGCGGCGGGTACGCAGGGTGATATTCCCCGGGCCCTGGATGGCGTCCGCAGCGTTGTCCAGCAGGTTGGTCCACACCTGGTTCAGCTCGCTGCCGTAGGCCTGGATGTGCGGCAGGTGCGGGTCGTAGTAGCGGTGGACCTGGATGCGCTCGCGGAGCTTGCTGCGCAGCAGCACCAGGGTGTTTTCCAGGCCCTCGTGAACGTCCACCTCCAGCACCGGCGCCTGGTCGAGGTAGACGTAGGTTCGCATGGCCTGCACGATCTCCATCATGCGTCCGGCCCCGGTCTCGATCTCGTACACCAGGGCGTAGGCGGTGTACAGGGCGCCTTGCCAGGCCAGGGCCACACTTAGCAGCTCGGGGGGGAAGACCGCGGCCAGGTGGTCTAACCCGAGCGGGTCGTAGGCCAGCTCGACCAGGGCGGTCGAGATCTTCCAGGCCTCCGGCACGGCGTGGACTGCCAGCCAGCTTTCCAGGTCGGCCTGGCGGTCACTGCGCTCCAGGGCGTTCCACCCGGCGGTCACCCCGGTCCCGGGCTGGCCTATGGCTTGTTCTTCCATGCGGGCCAGGGTCTGGGCCTGCCCGGGACTGAGCACGGCGCAGCGCAGGCGGTTACCGGCGGCGCGTACGTCGTCCAGGGCCCGGCGCAGCTGCTCACCCCCGCTGCGGGCGGCCGCGGCCGGGTTGTTCAGCTCGTGGGCCAACCCGGCAGAGAGCACGCCCAGCTGGGCCAGCTTTTCGCTCTGGTTGAGCAGCCGCTCCGTGGCGCGCAGCCGGGTAGCGTAGGCGTGTAACATGGCGCGGGCCGTCTCCGGGCGGGCTTCCAGCAGCTCGTCGAGCAGGCCCTGGTGGATGACCAGCAGGACGCTGGCTTGCCGGGCGCGGGCGGTGGTGGTGCGCGGGGTAGCCTCCAGCAGGGACAGCTCTCCGATCACTTCTCCCGGGTGGCGCACGGCCAGCAGCACCGCTCGCCCGTTGTGCTGCCGGAAGATCTCCACCTGTCCGCTCTGGATCAGGTAGGCGCGGTCGCCGGGCTGGCCTTCTTCGAAGAGCAGCTCGCCGGCGGCCAGGCGCCGCGTTTCCACCTTCTGGGCCAGGCGCGCCAAATCGGCCGGCGGCAAGCCGGCCAACAGGGGTACCTTGCGCAAGAGGTCTTCCATGACCCGCTTACGAGCCTTTCAGGTGGCCGGCGCCCCGGCCCGCGGCAGACCCGCCTGCCAGGCGGGTCACCAGGGGCCCGGCGCCGGCAGCGGACTGTTTCCCCCGGCAGCACAGGTCTGTTTTGATCGTATGGTCTATGTGGGGCTCATCACCAACCGCTAAAAGGACGGGTTTGAGCATCTTTCCACTTTTCCTTTCGCTGGGGATTAAAGAAGAAAGCTTGCCTTAGCCCGGACAAGCATTCTGTGTGCAGCGTTGGAACGTGTGGATGTGGATCCACCACCCCCCGGTTTTCAGTAACAGATAAGTTGTATCAGTAATGTCACTAATTACCGTATCATCATAGCGAAATCGGAGGGGAGTGTCAAGTAGGGCGGGGGCGCGGCCTGGGCAGGCGAAGATGAGGGCGGGCGCTCCGCGGGCGGTGGCACGAGCAGGACGGGATTGTCGCCTTTCGCTTGTGGCGCAGGTGGGCCAGGGCGCCGGGCCGCGGGCGCACGGGCACGGGGGCAGCGGAGAACTTGCCCCGGGGTGTTTTCAAATCCGAAACGCACGGGTATAATGGGGACGATGCGTCGAATGTATTTAATTCCCCTGGTTTCGATTTTACTGGCCCTTGGCGGGCTGGCGCTGCCATTTTCCCCCGCCGTACGGGCGTTGGCGGCCACCCTCCCGGCTTTACAACGGGACGGCGGCGCTGTGGCGGCTTACCAGGCCACGACGGCGCCCACGGCTCTGGAGCCCACTGCCCCCGAGATTGTACCGGTGGTTCCGGCCGCTCCACTGGCCGACGGTTCCATCCTCCACCAGGTCGAGTCCGGGCAGACGCTGTGGGCCATTGCTGATGCCTACGGCACCACGCCCGAGGACCTGATTGCTCTCAATGACCTCGACCCGGAAAACCCGGTGATCTACGCCGGCCAGAAGCTGGCCATCCGCGTGGCCTTCACCCCTACCACTTCGCCTACCATCACCGAGACCTCGCGGCCGGCCACGCGCACGCCGCGGCCCACTTATACCCCCCGCCCGACCCGGGCGACGAGCACTCCCGCCCCCACCCTGACCCCTACTCCGCCGCCGCTGCTGCCGGAGATCTCGGTGTTCAGGTCGGTCAACCGCCAGGCCATCGGCATTGGCATGATCGTGGTGTGCGGATTGGGGCTGCTGGTGATGATCATCACCGGCCTGCGCCGCGGTTCGTAGCTTTTCCCCCCTCCTTTTCTTTGATCCATTCCTCCGGGTTGGGCGCTGAACAGCGCCCAACCCGGAGGTTTTTCTTTTCCCGGTGGGGTGGTCATTGTGAGCGCAGCGTTTCCCCCGGTGTTCTAGCCGGGGGCGGGGGCGTTCGGTCCCCGCTCAGCCTGGCTTCCACAGGCCCATCGCACCGCGCAGGATGGCGAACTCGCCGGTGTGGTAGGCGGTGTGATCGGCAATGACGTTGATCTCGCGCAGGATACTATGCCGGCTCTCGCCACTGTTGGGTAAGGGCGCAAACAAATCCACGGCCGGGTCCAGGACGATCTCGGCCAGGCGTTGGCGGTCGGCCAGGAAGGCGTCCAGGCTGTGCTGCCAGCCGGCCGGGTCGGTGACCGCGGCGCGGGCCGGCCACAGGTCGTCGGGGAAGGTGAGCCAGGTGTAGTGATCCGAGTCGATGTAGTCCAGGATGTCGCGCTGGCAGATGCGGATGTGTTCCAGCAGGTGCCAGAAGGTATATTCACAACCGGGGGGACAGGTGTTGATGTGCTCGGCGGGGAAATCGGCCGCCGCGTCGGTGATATCCATGTGCGCCTGGCGAGTGGTGAGCAGGTTGGCCAGCTGCCGGCGTAATTCTTGCTTGTCGTCCATGGCAGACTCCATTTCGATCCACACCGGCGCCCTTCCAGGGCCGGCCCTGGTCCTGGAAGACGCCGCTTTTTCCCGGGCGCCGGGCGCCCGGGTTTTCTATCAGTATAACGCCAATGAGAGGAGAGCGGGGGAGAGCGGCCCGCACGCGGCCGCCCGGGGAATCGAAAAAATGCCTGGGGACCAGGGGGGCAACCCTGGCCATCAGGCCGGCGCGCGGGCAAGCGCGGCCCCCTGTGCCGCTCTCCCGGTGGAAAGCGGCCGGCCCGGCGCCCGGCCGGTGCTAGATCATAAAATCTTCCCCGTACCACAGCCCGTGGTCGGGCGCTCGCGGCGCCGGCCCCGGTTTGGTGGCGTTGTCGCCGTTCTTCTTCGGGTTCCAATAGCGGGGCGGGTCGGCAATGGCCACCGCCAGGCTCTCCAGCACCTCGGCCGGATGCCCCTCGGTGTGGCCTTGCAGGCTGTGTTCCAGCTTGTCCAGGCGTTTCATCACCGAAGCCAGGGCCACGCCGATGGTGTCGGGCAGCTTGTCGTGGGCCAGGTCGGGCACGCTGGGCTGGGCCGGGTGACTGCGCACCACCACCTGCCCGGGCACCCCCACCACCACCGAGTTGGGCGGCACGGATTTGACCACCACGGCGTTGGCGCCGATGCGGCTCCCCGCGCCGATGTGGATGGCGCCCAGCACCTTGGCGCCGGCTCCGATGACCACGTTGTCCTCGATGGTGGGATGGCGTTTGCCCTTCTCCAGGCTGACGCCGCCCAGGGTGACCCCGTGGTACAGGGTCACGTTGCGGCCGATCTCGGCCGTCTCGCCGATCACCACCCCCATGCCGTGATCGATGAACAGGGCGTGGCCGATCTGCGCCCCGGGATGGATCTCGATGCCGGTCAAGGCACGCACCACCTGCGACAGCAGGCGCCCCCAGAATTTGAGCTTATGCTGCCACAGCCAGTGACTGACCCGGTAGCCCCACACGGCGTGCAGCCCGGGATAATTGAACAACACTTCCATGACACTGCGCGCCGCCGGGTCACGTTCGAACACGCTGTGTACGTCTTCTCGAATGGTCTTGAACATTTTAAAGGCCATACATCACCTTCGTTTCGCCCGCCAGGCGGGCCCACCAACCATTCGCTCCCCCACCCGGCGCCCGTTCGTGGAGGCTGATCTCCACGCGGGCGCCCTGGGATTGGAACGAACGGTCACTAACTACTACCAGGAAAATTTACTCGGCCAGGTCGGCAAACAGGGGCGTGCTCAGGTAGCGTTCGCCGAAGGAGGGGATGATCACCACGATCAGCTTGCCGCTGTTCTCCGGCCGTTTGGCCACCTGCAGGGCCGCCCACACGGCCGCCCCGGAAGAGATACCCACCAGGATGCCCTCTTTGGACGCCATGTCCCGCGCCGTGCGGAAGGCGTCTTCGGCCTTGACCCGCACCACCTCGTCGTAGACGGCGGTGTTGAGCACCTTGGGGACGAAGCCGGCGCCGATGCCCTGGAT
>JAAZNB010000261.1 GCA_012798515.1 Chloroflexota bacterium | reverse complement strand
TGATATTCGGTTTGTAATCTTCTGCTTATCATTTTCGGATATCTTGCCTCCGGCTTTAGGGGGAATTTACGGGCAAAAGGTTTGTCTCCGGGCCCCACGCCGGGCCGCAGAGCAGGTCGGGCTTCCTTATCATGCCCCGCAGGGGTACGCCCGACCCCCTCTTTTAGCAGGTCGGGCTTCCATTATTACGCCCCGCAGGGGTGCGCCCGACCTCCCTCTTTTAGCAGGTCGGGCTTCCACGCCCGACCGAACATGGCCGGCCATGGGCGCCGGCTTACCCGACCCGTCTCGGCCATACCCCCATGATCCGCTCGGGAGCGTGAAAGTTGGCTTTCTCTCCGGTGCGGGCGGGCCGGGGCGCCGGGGCCGCCGGCCGCCGCAGCCGAGGGGCGCGATTGGCCAGATCGCTCTAGCCAACCTACGCCGGCCGGTCTCTCCCCCAGGCCGCAGAACCCCCTCTTTTAGCAGGTCGGGCTTCCATTATTACGCCACGCAGGGGTGCGCCCGACCGAACATGGCCCGCAAAGGATGCCGGCTTACCCGACCCGCTTCAGGCATACCCCCATGATCCGCTCGGGAGCGTGAAAGTTGGCTTTCGCTCCCGGTGCGGGCGGGAAGCTCGATCTTCAACATTGCCGCCATCATCGAGCCCTCTCACGCGGATGTGGCGGCATCCGGTCAGGACGGATTCTGGTGGGCCATCCAGCCTGCATGGAATGTGGAAGCGGTGCGTTGGCAACGCACCCTACCTGGGGCCCTACGCCGGCCGGTTTTCCCCACGGTCGCATAGATTCTGGTGGGCCATCCAGCCTGCATGGAATGTGGAAGAGGTGCGTTGGCAACGCACCCTGCCCCGGGCGCGGGCAACTTTCTTCCCCCATTTGGGTTCTTGGAAAAATGAGGGAAGTGCAGGAGGGGGTATAATTTCCCCAGATCCAATTTTTTTGACAACGGAGCGAACGGTGAAGAAAGACACTCAACGACTGCGCGTGGGCGTGTTGGGCTGCGGCCCGATTGCCCAGTCGGCGCACTTCGAATCTTGCCGCAAGGGGCGCAATACCGAACTATACGCCATCTGCGACCGGGCGCCGGACTTACTGGCGGGGATGCAGGCCATCCACCGTCCCCAGGTGGTGTACCAGGAATACGCCGACATGCTGGCCGACCCCCACGTGGATGCGGTGGTGGTGGCCACGGCAGACGCCTTTCACGTGCCGCTGACGCTGCAGGCGCTGCAGGCCGGCAAGCACGTGCTGGTGGAGAAGCCCCTGGGGCTGACGGTAGAAGAATGCCAACAGGTGGCCGCCGAGGCCAGGGCGCGCGGCCTGGTGCTGCAGGTGGGGCACAATAAACGCTTCGACCCGGGCGTAGCTTACGCCGGGGCGTTCATCCGCCAGGAGATGGGCGAGGTCATGGCACTCAAATCCTGGTACCGCGATTCCTGTTACCGCTACCAGATGACCGACAACTTACAGCCGGAGATGTGGACCAGCGCCCAGGCGCTGCACCCGGAGGGCAACCCCAAGGCCGACCGGCGGCGTTACCTGCTGCTGGCCCACGCCAGTCACCTGCTGGACACGGCCCGCTTCCTGTGCGGCGAGATCACCGCCGTGCAGGCCAGGCTGGTGGAGAAATTTGGGGCCTACTGCTGGCTGATCGCGGCGGATTTCGCCGACGGCAGCGGCGGGCAGCTGGACCTGACCGTGGACGTGCGCGGCGACTGGCAGGAGGGCTTCCAGGTACTGGGCGAAAACGGCAGCGTGCTGGCCGACCTGTACATGCCCTGGTATTTCAAAACCGCCAAAGTAGAATGCTACTCGGTCAAAGACGGCACACGCCGCGGCCCCATCGGGGGCGACGGCCACAGCTACCGCTTGCAGATGGAAGGCTTCGCCGACACCATCCTGCACGGCGTGCCCCAGCACGGGGCGGGCGGCGAGGACGGCCTGGCCTGTGTGCGCGCCCTGGTGGCGGTTTCACGCTCGGTAGACAGCGGGCAGCGCGTGGCGCTGGCCGACGTGACGGGAGGCTTATAACATGGAAATCGGCATCTTTGGCAAGGTTTTTCCCCGCCCTACCTTCGGCGAGGTGCTGGCGGCGGTGCGGGCCCACGGGCTGAGCGCCATCCAGCTCAACCTGGTCTCGGCCGGGCTGCCTTCTCTGCCCGAGGAGCTGCCGGCGGAGACCGTGGCGCAGCTGGCCGGTGAGCTCAAGGCGCACGGGGTGCGCGTGGCCTCTTTGAGCGGGACCTTCAACATGGCCCATCCCGACCCGGCGCGCCGGGCGGAGGGCCTGCGCCGCCTGGAGGTGCTGCTGGGCGCCTGTGCGGCCCTGGAGACGGACGTGCTGACCATCTGCACCGGCACGCGCCACCCGGACAATATGTGGGCCTGGCACGCCGACAACGACAGCCCGGAAGCCTGGGCCGACGCGCGCGCCACCATCCGGGCGGCGGCCGAGATGGCCGCCGGCTACGGGGTGGCCATCGGCCTGGAGCCGGAGGTGGCCAACGTGGTGCATTCGGCCCGCAAGGCGCGGCGCATGCTGGACGAGGTCGGCCTGCCCAACCTCAAGATCGTCATGGACGGGGCCAACCTGTTCCATACAGGAGAACTGCCGCGCATGACCGCCATCCTGGAGGAGGCCTTCGAGCTGCTGGGCGGGGATATCGTCCTGGCCCACGCCAAGGACCTGGCCCGCGACGGCGAGGCCGGCCAGATGGCGGCCGGCACGGGGCGATTGGATTTCGATCTATACGTGCGCCGGCTGCAGCAGTGCGGCTACCGGGGCGCCATCGTACTGCACGGCCTGGCCGAAGGGGAAGTGGACGCGGCGGTGCAGTTCTTACAGGGCAAGCTGGCGTAAGATGGACGCCAGGGAGGAGCACATGGCTACTTTTCGTCGGGATGGTATTCAATTCCATTACATCGACCAGGGGGAAGGGTTCCCGGTGGTGTTCCAACATGGCCTGGGCAGCGACGCCGCCCAGGTCGCCGAGCTGCTGCCGCAGCTGGCGGGGGTGCGCACGATCCTGCTGGACAGCCGGGGACACGGCCAGACGCGGCCCCTGGGTGATCCCCAAAAACTTAATTTCAATAGCCTGGTGGACGACGTCATGGCCTTGCTGGACCGGCTGGGCGTGGGCCAGGCCGTGTTCGGGGGCATCTCCATGGGCGCCGGCATGGCGCTCAACGCCGTCAGCCGCTACCCGGCGCGCGTGTTGGGCCTGGTGCTGGTCCGCCCGGCCTGGCTGGAGCAGCCCATGCCGGACAACCTGCGCGGCATCACCCTGATCGGCCGCCTGATCCGCGAGCGGGGCGCCGGGCCGGGGCGGGAGGAGTTTATGCGCTCGGCCGAATACGCCCGGCTGGTGCAGGAGGGGCCCGAGGCGGCGGCTTCGCTGCTCCGCCAGTTCGAGGACCCCTACGCGGTCGAGACGGCCGTCAAGCTGGAGCGCATACCCCTGGACGCGCCGGTGCGCAGCCGGACGGCCTGGACACAGGTGCGCGTGCCGGCCCTGGTGCTGGTCAACGACCACGACCCGGTGCACCCCATGGAGATGGGCCGCGTGCTGGCCGCCCACATCCCCCGCGCCGAGCTGGTCGAGATCACTTCCAAGTCGGTGTCCCCGGAGGGTTACCGGTCCGATCTGCGGGCTGCCATCACGCCCTTTATCGGCCGCCTGCGGCCGTAGCGCAGGTGGGCTGAGCGATCACAAAAAAGCGGCCTGGCGTGGGAGCTCCCACGCCAGGCCGCCTGTCATCAGGGGGAAAAGCCGGCCGCGCCGCGGCCGGGGGATGCCTTCCTTAATCATGGCCTTACGGCCCGGCTAGCTGTCCTGGGCGGCGCCCCGGCGCACCAGGGACATGAACACGTCTTCCATGTCGGCCTGGGCAGGGCGCACCTCGGCGTGGATCTCACCGCTTTCCAGATAGGTATTCAGGTCGGCCGCGCTCACCTGCGGGGCGGCCAGCACGCGCAGCATGTCCCCGGCCAGGCTGGCGCGGGCCACGCCGGGCATGCCGGCCAGCCGGTCGAGCACGGGCAGCAGGGGGCCGGCCTCCCCGTTGGCCGCCGGCCGGCGGCTGACCTCCCACATCTGCCCGGGCAGGGACTCCTTCAGGTGGGTGGGCGTATCCAGGGCCAGCAGCCGGCCATTGTTGAGGATGCCCACCTGCTGGCAGTACTCGGCCTCGTCCATGTAGTGGGTGGTGACCAGCACGGTGATGCCCTCGGCCAGCAGGCTGTAGATCATGTCCCAGAAGGCGCGCCGGGCGACCGGGTCGACCCCCGAGGTGGGCTCGTCGAGCAGCAGCAGCTGCGGGCGGTGGACGATGGCGGTGGCCAGGGCCAGGCGCTGGCGCCAGCCGGCGGAGAGCGCCCGCACCTGCTGGCCGGCCACCCCGGCCAGGCCCAGGCGCTGGAGGACGGCGTCGATGCGCTGGGGATCGCGCACGCCGTACACCCCGGCGTAGAAGGCCAGGTTCTCACGCACGGTCAGCTCGTCGTACAGGGCAAACTTCTGCGACATGTAGCCCGAGCGGGCGCGCACGGCTTCGGTCTGGCGGTGGGCGTCGAAGCCCAACACGGTGGCGCTGCCCTCGCTGGGGGCCAGCAGGCCGAGCAGCATGCGCATGGTGGTGGTCTTGCCGCTGCCGTTGGGCCCCAGGTAGCCGACGATCTCCCCCTGGGGCACTTCGAAGGACACGTGGTCCACGGCCAGGAACGTACCGAAGCGGCGGGTCAGTTCATCTACAAAGATGGCGGGCAGCGCCATGGCTTCCTCCCGGGCGGGGCGCGCTCACGCCGCGCCGCTTTCCAAGACGGTCTTCAGGCGGGCCAGGTTGGCTTCCATCTGGCTGCGCACCTGTCTTTCCAACATGGGCCCGGCCAGCTTGAGAGCGCCTCCCGGCTCGCCCTGGGCGTGCACGCCCAGCTTGACGCCGCTGCCGGCCGGCTTGAGGCGCAGGTCGATGTGCACGCTCATGGGGCCGGAGGTGACGCTGAAGCCCAGCTGCTCGGGCAGGTCGTAGTGGCTGATTTGCAGGCGGCCTTCCAGGCGGCGGCCCATCACCTCGCTGGTGGTGGCGAAGGTCGACCCGGCGCCCAGGGGGCCGGCTGAGGTGGGCTGGATGTCCAGGACCATGCTCTGCCAGCGCGGCAGGTTGAGCGGGTCGGCGAGGAAGGCGGCCACGTCGGCCATGGGGCGGTCGATGAGGATGCTGGTTTCGAACTGGATCATGAGGATGCCTCCGGGAGGATCAGAACGTGGCGTCGGCCGGCATACCCGGCTTGAGCTGGTTCTCGGGGTTAGGGATGCTGATTTCCACGGCGTAGACCGTGGCGCTGCGGCTTTCCACCGTCTGCACGTTGCGCGGGGTGAACTCGGCCTGGTCGGCGATGTGCGTCACCGTGCCGGTAAAGGTCACGCCGGGGTAAGAATCGACCTGGATGGCGGCTTCCTGGCCCAGGCTGATCTGCCCGTACTGGTCCTCGGGGATGTAGACGGTCAGCTGGACGGGGTCCAGGGCGCCCAGCTCCATCACGCTGGCCCCGGGAGCGGCCATCTCGCCCAGGTTGAGGCCGCGCGCCAGCACCACGCCCGAGATGGGGGCGCTCACGCTCAGTTTGGAGAGCTGCACGTCGATCAGGTCCAGGGCGGCCTGGGCAGCCGCCGCCTGGGCCGCGGCCGCATCCAGCTGGCCCTGGGCGGCGGCGATCTGTTCCGGCCGCGAGCCGTTTTGCAGGGCGGCCAGGTTGGCGCGGGCGGCGTCGCGCTGCGCCGTGGCGGCTTGCAGCTGGCTCAGCAGGGCCTCCAGGGTGGAGCCGCCGCTCTGGGTGCGTCCCAGGGCGTTCAGGTCGCGCTGGGCGGCGGACATCTCGTCCCAGGCGGACGCCAGCCGGCCGGCCTGGTCGCCGCCGGTCAGGCTGTCGTAGGCGGCCTGGGCCTCGTCCTGCAGGTCGCGGGCGTCGTCCACGGCGGCCTGGGCGGCCTCCAGGGCCTCGGTGGGCATGTCGGCCTCGGCCCGCAGGGCGGCCTGGCGCGCTTCGGCCTGGGTCAGCAGCAGCCCGGCCGTGCCGGCGCAGGATTGGACGGCCTCGATCTGGCGGGAAAAGGGCATGCTCCCGTCCTGCACGGCGTCGAAGCCGGCCTGGGCGCATGCCAGGGCGGCCTGGGCATCTTGCACGGCGGCAGCGGCCGCGTCGCGGGCGCCGGCCGGCATGCGGCTGCTGGCGGAGAGATTTTCACGGCGCGTGCGGGCGTCGTCCAGGTTGCTGGTGGCCCGGTTGACCACATCCTGCACGGCTTCCAGCTGGGTATTGGTCAGGGTGACCGTCAGGCTGTCGTAAGCCTGGCGGGCCAGGTCCAGGCGGGCCTGGGCGGCGCGGACGTCTTCGGGGCGCGTGTCGGCCGTGACGGCCCACAGGTTGGCCTGAATAGCCTGGCGGTTGGCCTCGGCGCCGTCGAGCTGCGCCTGGGCAGCGTCCAGCTGTTCCGGGGTGGCCCCGGCCTGGAGCAGGTCCAGGTTGGCCTGGGCGCTGCGGTGGGCAGCCTGGGCGGCCTGTAAGGCGGCGGCGGCCTGTTTGCGCTGCGCCTGCAGGGCGGCGTCGTCCAGGCGGAAGAGCACCTGGCCGGCTTCGACCGGCTCGCCCTGCCCGGCAACCAGGGCCACGATCTTGCCGCTGACCTCGGGCGCCAGGTGTACCGTATCGGTTTCGATGGTGCCCGAAGCGGTCAGGGCCTGGCCGGCCTGCCCCCCGGGGAACAGGCCGCAGCCGGCCAGCACGGCGGCCAGCACGAGCGTGGCCAGAGCAGATAACAGATGCGATTTGTTCATGCTGAATACTCCTGAGAGACCCATAAACGACGAATTAGGATGCCTGGTTTTCTTCCTCGGCCAGCTGGATAAAGACGTCTTCCAGCAGGGGGGTGATGGCGGTCATGCGCTCCAGGCGACCGCCGGCGGCGGCGATCTGCTCTGCCAGGCGGGCCTGGACGGCGGCGGCCTGGCCGGCAGCCAGGCGCAGGTGCAGGCGGTCGCCGAAACGCTGCACGTCTTCCACGTCCGGGTCGGCGCGGGCGGCCTGGGCCAGCGTGTCTTCCGGCGTCCCGGACAGCTCCAACACCCGCCCGGCCAGGCGCCGGCGCAGGGCCTGCGGGGCGCCCTCGACGATCAGGCGCCCGCGGCGCAGGAACCCCACCCGCGAACAGCGCGTGGCCTCGTCCATGTACGGGGTACACACCAGCACGGCGATGCCCTGCTCCCCCGAGAGGCGGATGACCAGCTGCCAGAAGTCCTGGCGGGTGAGGGGATCGACCCCGGTGGTGGGCTCGTCGAGCAGCAGCAGGCGCGGGCGGTTGACCAGGGCGCAGGCCAGGGAGAGCTTCTGCTTCATCCCGCCGGAGAGCTGTCCTGCCCGGCGGGCTTCGAAGGCGCCCAGGCCGACGAACTCCAGGTTGTGGCGCGCCTGGGGCAGCCAGTCCTGGCGGGACAGGCCGCGCACCTCGGCCAGGAAACGGATGTTCTCCAGCACGGTCAGCTCCTCGTACAGCGAGAAATGCTGCGACAGGTAACCGATCTGCGCCCGGGCATGCTCGGGCTGGCGCTGGAGCGAGACGCCGCCGATGGTCACCGTGCCCTGGTGGGCCTGGAGCGCCCCGCACAGCAGGCGCAGGGTGGTGGTCTTGCCGGCGCCGTCCGGCCCGACCAGGCCGTAGATCTCGCCGGCGGCCACCGCCAG
>JAAZNB010000260.1 GCA_012798515.1 Chloroflexota bacterium | reverse complement strand
TCTTCGCTTATGGCTACGTTGTCCGTCCTGGATTTTCCCATCCAGCGCTTTGTGTTTGGCGGCTTTTTGCCGCGTGACGAGCGCCAGCGGGCCCAGGAATTGCAGCGCCTCAAGTCCTTGCGTATGCCGGTCGTGCTTATGGACACGCCTTATCGCCTGGGCAAACTGCTTGGTGAGATCTCCAGCGCCTTCGGCAAGAACCAGCTGATCATGCTGGCCTGTGACCTCACCTTGCCCACGGAAACGATTTATCGCGGCCGGGTCGTCGATGTCCAAAAGTGGGTTGGCAAGCGGAAGGCCGAGTTCTTACTGGTCACCTACCCACCTGGAACTACGAGTTAATCCCCACCAGGAAGGCACCCACGCATTCACAACGCATCGTGTATAATTAACAGCATTCGAGATACGTGAATTTTGCGCCGGGTTGGGGCGAGTTTACCGCCCCAACCCGGCGCAAAGACCAGCTTTACCACTCCTTGTCCATGTTGGCCCTCAGATTCGAGCCAAGGGGGTATTGTGTATCACCGGTTTACTACATTCCAGCGACTGTTGATTACCCTGATCATTTTCATCGCCCTGATCGCGGCGCTCTTTGTGGCTGTGTGGAGGCTCCAACCCCAGGTCATCTACACCCTGTTGTACACCGCCACGCCCATGCCCACCGGTACAGCCACGGCTACCATCGAACCTTCGATTACCCCCAGCCGGGTAGTGCTGCCGGTTACCTGGACGCCGCGACCTTCCCCCTCCCAGGTTGGCTTTACCCTGCAACCGTCCACTGACCCTGCCACGATTCTCACCCCCACGGTGGATACCTCCACCCTGCAAGCCATCATCCATGGCCCGTCAGGCGACTTCGAGCCGGCGCTCATCAGCTCAGAAACCCCCGACCAGAGCGGAGAATAGCGCTCGCCAACCAATTTTATCCATCAAAAAGAACCCTGCCGCGATATCGGGTAGGGTTCTTTTTCATTACTACGGCTGAGCCAGACGTTCACACACCGGTTAAAACAAGTCGCCGGCTGATCCAATGAGGATGCCGGCGAACACAAACCGGGTGTATATAGTGTGCCTCCACGGAGATTCGAACTCCGGTTTTAGCCTTGAAAGGGCTGCGTCCTGGTCCCCTAGACGATGGAGGCATTAACGAGCCGAATTCTATCATCCCTCTGCGCTCTGGTCAAGGAATTGGTAGCCCAATTTTCCGTTTTATTGCCCCCGGGCAGCCTTTTCCGGGCTTAAATCAGCCGTTCGAGCGGCCGGGCGACTTCCGGGCTGTCCGCCACGGGGTTATTGACCAGGGGAGATACCTCCACGGCTTCCATTTGATCCGCCGGGTAAGGTCTCAACAGGTTATTCAGCTCGCCGGCCTCGTTCATTTGCAGCCACTCCCACAGGCGGTCGCCGCTCAACATGACCGGCATGCGGTCGTGGATCTTTTCGACCAGCGAATTAGCCTGAGTGGTGATGATGGTACAGCTCAACAGTTCTTCACCCTCTTTCGACTTCCAAAATTCCCATAACCCCGCAAAGGCAAACGGTTTGTGATCCCGCAGCCGGATCAGGTAAGGAGTCGAACGGCCGCGTTTATTGGCCGGTTTCTGCCATTCGTAGAAGCCATCCGCCAGGATCAAGCAGCGCCGTTTCTGAAAGGCCGTACGGAAGGCCGGCTTCTCTTGCAGCGTCTCGGCGCGGGCGTTGATCATGCGGTTGCCGATCTTTACGTCGTTGGCCCAGAAAGGCACCAGGCCCCAACGCATCCATTCCACGTTGCGCGCCTGTGCATCGCGCACTACGGCAACCGGTTGGCTGGGAGCAATGTTATAACGCGATTGCCAGTCCAAGGGCAGGTCACCCAGTCTGAATTCTTGTTGCAGATACGGCGCTTCAACGGTTAAGATGAATCGTCCACACATTGTCTGTTCCTCTTCCCCCTCGATCTGCCCCCGTTTATCCCTATTGTAGCATAGGTGAGGGCTACTCCTGGAAGCCCCGGCTCAAAACAAGGATAATTGTCGCGCCCCGTCTGGCCGGTATACGGCCATGTGTGTGGCCAGACCGTACTCCTGGCACAATTGCCGGAAGCGTTCCTCCAGCGGGCCTGGCCGCCGTGGCGCGCAGTGATAACGCTGCCCGAAGGCAGCTTCGTAGCGGGCGCTCAACCCGGGGAAGAGTCGTTCGAGTTGCTGGTAGAAATAGGCCCGCTGGCGATCGCGCAGGGTCACGCCAAAGCCGGGCAGGATATAACTCGCCCCGGCTTCAGCCGCCAGGCGTACGATAGCGGTAAGGTTCTCTTCATTATCTGTCAAGAAAGGCAGAACCGGCATCAGCGTTACCCCACAATAGATTCCCCGCCCGGATAGCTCACGGATGGCCGCCAACCGTTCCGATACCGGCGGTGCGCCCGGCTCAAGTTTACGTCCCAGGGCATCGTCAGCGGTGGTAATGGTGAAACTGACCGCCGCGTAGACTTTAGCGATCTCCTCCAATATGTCTGCGTCTCGCCTCACCAGGTTGCTCTTGGTAATGACGTGCACCGGAAAACGGTGCTTCAAGATAACTTGCAGCGCCCGGCGGGTCAGCTGGATGTGGGCTTCGCAGGGCATGTAAGGATCGTTCATCGATCCCGTGCCAATCGTACCACGCTGCCGCTTGCGAGCCAGCTCCTGGTCCAACAGCGCTATGGCGTTGGACTTGACCAGGATCTCGTGAGCAAAATCCTCGATTTGATAGCACTCGCTGCGGGAATCACAGTAGATACATTGGTGCTGGCAACCCCGGTACAGGTTGAAGTTGTAGCGCAGCCCAAAGGTTGGGTCAGGCGGCCGGATACTGCTCAACAATGTGCGGGCTTCGATTTCACGGACGATCATGGCCTTTTCTCTCCGTCTTTCCTCGATTATAGCCCAGGCATGCGTTTTCCGGCCTGATTTTCCCGGCCAGGCTCTCTTTCACGATCGGCCGTCGGATCGGAAAGGTTGTGCATTATAATTGTTCTATCTTTTCAAAGCTGTGAGGACATGATGGCAATCCCCCTGGTCGAATGTATCCCCAACTTTTCCGAAGCCCGCCGTCCTGAGGTCGTAAAGTTGATTCGGGATTCAATCGAGGCGGTTCCCGGCGTGACCGTGATGGACCAGCACTCCGACCTGGACCATAACCGCACCGTGCTCACCTTCGTTGGCCCCCCAGCTGCCGTCGAAGAGGCTGCTTTCCAGTCTATCGCCACCGCCGGGAAGTTGATCGATCTCGACCAGCACCGTGGGGAACACCCACGCATCGGCGCCACCGACGTGGTCCCCTTCGTCCCGATCCGTGAAGTCAGCATGCTGGAATGCGTCGAAATGGCTCGCCGCCTGGGCAGGCGCGTCGGCGAAGAACTGCACATCCCGGTTTATTTATATGAAGAGGCCGCCACCAGTCCTGGCCGGCAGAACCTGGAAAACATCCGCAAGGGCCAGTACGAAGGCTTGAAAGAGGAAATACTCATCGATTCGGATCGCATTCCGGATTACGGCCCGCGGGAGCTGGGGCCGGCCGGTGCGACCGTCATCGGCGCCCGCCACCCGCTCATCGCCTTCAACGTCTACCTGACCACCGACAACGTGGGCATCGCCCAACACATTGCCCGGACCATCCGCCATTCTACCGGCGGCTTGCGCTACGTCAAAGCCCTCGGTTTGTTGGTCCACGGGCGCGCCCAGGTCTCTATGAACCTGACCAATTTCCGCCAGACCTCCATCGCCAGGGTGATGGAAATGATCCGCAGCGAGGCCAGGCGTTACGGCGTAGGCATTTACCAGAGTGAGCTGGTCGGACTGATCCCCCAGGAAGCCCTCAACGACGCTGCGGTGTGGTATCTACAACTGGACGTCTTTGAACCCGGGCAGATCCTGGAACACCGCCTGGCAGCCCTGTTGCGCGAGAAACCTGCCGATGAATTAGAACTTCACCTGGGTGAAGAGCCCGGTTTCCTTGACCAGTTAGCCAGCGCCAGCCCCACCCCAGGAGGCGGCTGTGCGGCGGCCTACGCCGCCGCTTCCGCAGCTGCCCTGGCAGCCATGGTGGCCCGTTCCACCGTCAAAAAGAAGAAATATGCCGCCGTCGAGGCTGATATGTGGCACCTGATCGACCAGGCAGAGTTACTGCGCACCCGCCTCACCGATGCCGCCCAAAAGGACGCCGAGGCCTACCAGGCGCTCGTCCTCAGCCAGCGTTTACCCCACAATACGGCCGCGGAACAGGCCCAACGCGCCGCAGCCATCGAACAGGCCACCTTGCAGGCCGCCCGTATCCCATACAGTATCGTCCAGGATGCCACGGCCGTGCTGGCGCTGGCCGCCCAGGCGGCTGCACTGGGCAACGTCAATGCCCTACCGGATGCCGGCAGTAGCGCTGCGCTGGCCCGGGCCGCCATCACCGCCGGGGGCCTGAACATCCGCACCAATTTGAGCACACTCCCCTCCCACCCGGAGGCCCAGGAACTCCTGGCCGGCTTATTGCAACTCGAAGGACAAGCCGGCGCAATCGAAACCTCTTTGCAAGTATCCTTAAAGGAACGCGGCAATCTCTTGACTCCTGAGCAACGATGACTTCAAAGCACCCCATCCTGACGACCCTGATGCGCATCACCATCATTGGGCTGGTTCTGACCGCTTGTTCCCCGGCACCACTTCCGGCCACCACCTCTGTACCCACAACCTCGAATGATTCTCCCCCGCCGGCGGCTGCCACCCAGACGGCTGAGAATGCCACTTCCCAACCGGCGCAGCCATCTGTGTGGATCGATCCCCACCTGCCCTCCGGGTTGCGCGCGGACTTCGCCCTGCCAGATGGCTGGCAGCTGGCTAGCAGCGCCACAGCCGCGGATTTCGCCCTTACCTGGGGCGCCGGCCGGCCGGTTACCCGCTGGGTCTACGCCCTGGTCGCCCCCTTCCCTACTCTCCAGGATGACGTCGGTTTCGACGACCTCGACTCCCTCTGGCAGGGGCAAAAATCCTCCCTGGTCAGCGCCGACGTCCTTCTGGTCGCGCCCGAGACCCAGGCCGCCTTGACCCCGGTCCTGGGCCAACCAGGTAAAACGGTGCAGGTCCTCTCTGGAGACGAACTGCTCGACCAGACCTGGAGCCGGCACAATACCTGGGCCATCGTTCCCTTCGAAGACCTGGAACCGCGTTGGAAAGTGATCCAGGTCGACACACAGTCCCCCATTCACAAGGATTTTCTGCCCCTCCAGTACCCGCTCACCGCGCCCATTAGCCTGAATGCCGGGAGTACGGCTCCGCAGGCGTTGGATGCAGCTGTCGCTGCCCTGGATCTGCCGGCCTCCAATCGGGACGCCGATAAACTGACCACCCTCGTCTTGACCGGTACCACCGCCCTGGTGCGTGGTGTCGCCGGGCTGATGGAATCCAAAGGGATGACTTACCCGGACCAACAGATCCGCCAGTGGTTGGTGGATGCAGATATCACCCACGTGAGCAATGAAGTCGCCTTCACCCCCCGGTGCCCGCAGCCCTTCGACCGGGAAAACAACCTGGTCTTCTGCAGCCAACCCGAATACATCCGGCTCCTGGAAGACATCGGAACCGACGTGGTCGAATTGGACGGGGACCATTTTCAAGACTGGGGGCCTGAGGCCATCCAATACAGTATGGATCTCTACGACGAAGAAGGCTGGGGAACGTATGGCGGTGGGCGGAACCTGGCAGAAGGTCGCCGGCCCTGGCTGGTAGAAGACCATGGTAATAAGTTGGCCTTCCTGGGCTGCAACGCCAAAGCCCAGGGCTACGCCACCGCCAGCGACACCCAACCGGGAGCTGTATACTGCGATTTTGATTGGTTGCTGCCGGAGATTAAACGCCTGAAAAACGATGGCTACTTGCCGATTGTAACCTTTCAGCACCTGGAGTATTATTCTTACAGTGCGCATCCAATTTTACAGGAAGATTTTCGCCAGGCGGCCAAAGCTGGGGCGGTCATCATCAGTGGCAGCCAGGCTCACCAACCCCAGGCCATGGAGTTCTCGGGCGCCTCTTTCTTGCATTATGGGCTGGGCAATCTCTTTTTCGACCAATATTTCGAAGGGATTCCCCTGCGCCAGGCGTTTATCGACCGGCACGTCTTTTACAACGGGCAGTACCTCAGTACAGAACTGCTCACCATCCAGTTCGTCGACCTTGCCCAGCCGCGCCCGATGACGCCTGATGAACACAATGACTTACTTTCTATTATTTTCGATGCCAGTGGATGGTGAGGTGACGGAACCGTTCTCATTCTGAAAATCGAGATTTCGGTATAAACCGGACAAGGGTGTGTTAGAACCTTTATCCTGACCGGACGTTAAATATAATTCATCACCGGAGGAAATTATGGGATTGAAGCCAGACCATTGGATCCGTAAGATGGCCCTGGAACACGGCATGATCGAACCATTCGTCGATTCACAGGTGCGCAAAGGTGTTATTTCTTATGGCGTGTCATCTTATGGATACGATGTGCGCGTCACAGACGAGTTCAAGATCTTTACCAACGTCTTCTCTGCCATCGTCGACCCGAAAAGCTTCGATCCACGCTCGATGATCGACTACCAGGGCGACATTTGCATCATCCCCCCCAATTCCTTCGCCCTGGCCCGCACGGTGGAATATTTCCGTATTCCGCGCGGTGTGCTGACCGTCTGCCTGGGAAAAAGCACCTACGCCCGCTGCGGGATCATCGTCAACGTAACTCCCTTCGAGCCTGAATGGGAAGGCTATGTTACCCTGGAAATCTCCAATACCACACCGCTGCCGGCAAAGATCTATGCCAACGAGGGCATTGCCCAGGTGTTGTTTTTCGAAGCAGATGAGGAATGCGAGGTATCTTACGCAGACAAAAAAGGCAAATACCAGGGCCAGCAGTCCATCGTCCTACCCAAGATTTAAAAATGCGTCCGGTCGGGATAATGATTTGGAGTGGCATTTTGGGAGGGTGAAACCATCCAAAATGCCCCCAGGGAGCCAATTTCTCGTATATCCCGAATGGTTAATAAAAAAAACGGGCTGCTCGAAAAATCCGGCAGCCCGTTTTCTATTTAGTCCCCTTTCGTTTCGATCACTTCTACCAGGGTAGTGATGTCTTCGGTCACGCTCCTCCAGGCAAGCATGACTGAATCCCCCTCCAGCCACAAAGCAATTCCTTCCAGGAACGTCGGCCAGCTGAATTCATTGACGGCTTCTCCCAACAGATACCCCACCATCGTACCGATGATCGTATCGTGGGTGACGTACAGGTTGATCTGGCCCGGGCGGGTCAGGTCTTCTTTGAGTAAGTCGACCAGCTCGTAAACCTGGGCCGGCAGCGGGTCAGAGCGCACGTAAGCCGGCAATCCGTGCCAGCTCTCACGAATATACGGGTGCGTCAGCCGGACGTCCGTCTGCACAGCCGCCTGCCACCCGGCGCCCATAGCAATGGATTCGGCCGTGACGACACACCGGTTGACCATGCTGGCATACAGACGCCCGGGCGAATAGCGCTCGCCGAGATATTTTCCCAGCTCCTTCGCCAATTCGATACCCTCCGGGGTCAACGGCACTTCGTCCTGCGTCTCCCGGTCCAGGATCGGAAAGCGGGTGGAGTGGCGCATGATCAGAGCCAAAGGTTGTCGTGCCGGAACTTGATCCAAGGTCTTCAATATTGGGTGGTCATGAAGCAATTTCAACATTCACCTCCGAGGTATAACCCTTTAATCATAACATAGGGCCGGCGCAGAATGTTTTTTCTCATTCCAAATTGGCGCCGGCCTCGCCCGGTAGTTACCCTGCGCTGCCGGGTATGCTATACTCTTGGTAAATGACACAACCACCTTCTGTCCCAACCCCGCCGGGTGGGCCCCCCAAAGTCATCCGCAAGATCATTCGCCGGCAATATGCCGAGAAATATCTCCTGCTGACCTTGTTCAGCTTTGCCATCTCGATATCCTGTACGCGCTTGTTCCTGGAGTTGACCGGTTATCCCCAGATTGGCAACGGCGAGTTACACATTGCCCACGTCTTGTGGGGAGGCCTGATCCTCTTTGCAGCCGCCTTGCTGCCCATCATCTTTACCAACCAGTGGATCTACACCTGGACGGCCATTTTGTCCGGTGTCGGGGTAGGCTTGTTTATTGATGAAGTAGGGAAATTTATCACCCAATCCAACGACTATTTTTATCCCGCCGCCGCACCCATCGTGTACGTCTTTTTCCTTATCACCGTCCTGGTTTACGTCATGGTGCGTCGTAAGAACGAAAATAACACCCGCGCCGACCTGTACTATATCTTACAGGATCTAGAAGAGGTCATCGACCACGATCTCTCCCCAGGCGAGAAGGAGCGCATTCACCAACGCCTGCGGCGCGTGGCGGCCAATTCTCCCCACACCGACATCCACTGGCTGGCACAAAGCCTGGCAGAGTTCATTTCCCGCGCAGATCTCTACCTGGCGCCAGAATCGCCAACCGTATGGCAGCGAGTCATAAACTGGCTGTCGGACGTGGAGGCGCGTTACCTCAGCGAAAGACGCTATCGGGCAATCCTGGCTGGTAGCCTGATCGCTGTGGGGATGTGGGCCCTGGCCTACCCCATCAGTGTGTTGAGTACGGCCCGTGACGCCAACAACCTGGCCCTGCTCCTCAACCATCTGGTCGTCGAACGCCTGGTACGTGGCAGCATTGGCGTCAGCCTCTTCCAGGTGCGGGTCGGGATGGAAGGCTCCATCGGCTTGATCTTGCTCCTGTCCGCCGTCCTTCTGGCTTACGGCGACCGCTCACGCGCCCTGCTGATCGGTTATGCCGGGCTATTGTTCTCCTTGACCGTGGTGCAACCGCTATTGTTCTATTTCGACCAGTTCTCCAGCATTATCAATGCCTCGGTCCAGTTTCTCATTTTCCTGGGGGCAATTCATTATCGCCAGCATTATCTCATCCCGCCCGACGAGCATTCGCCCTACGGAATTTAATGGCTACACGAAAGACCTGGTTTGGTCTGGGATTCGGATCAGACCGCCCGGAGTCGCCCCTTTTCTCCCCTCTGCCGCGCGATTTCATTCACTCCTGTCCATTTTGAGGTAACCGGATGTGCCGTTTTCTTTATGAGGCACCGCCCCGGTCTCGATCTTCGCCGGCTTTTCCATCCGCTCGCAGATTGCACTGGCATAAACCGGGTTGATCTCAACCATGACCGGGCGGCGCCCCAGGCCGGCCGCCACGTACCCGCTTGTTCCCACCCCGGCCAGCGGGTCCAGAATCACGTCTCCCTGGTTCGAGGCGGTCAATAATACCCGCCGCAGGAGTTCCACCGGCTTCTGGGCCGAGTGGATACGCTTGCCCTGCTCGTCCCGGACTCTTTCGCGGCCATTACACACCGGGATAACCCATACATTAGCCCCCGTTTTGCCTACCCCAAACGCCCGGGCGTAGTCCTTATGAAAGGTATAGCCTTTGGCTTCCTTGCTGCGCACGGCCCAGATCATGGTCTCGGTGGCGTTGGTAAACCGGACCCGCAGCCAGTTTGGCATGGGATTCTTCTTCAGCCAGATGATGTCGTTCAAAATCCAATACCCCAGGTCCTGCATGATCTTCCCCACCCGGAACAGGTTGTGATAAGTGGCTATCACCCAGATGGTCGCCGTCGGTTTCATGATCCGTTTTATTTCCACCAACATCTCGCCAATAAAGCGATCATATTCTTCAAACGATTCGAATTTGTCCCATTGTTCGTTGACCCCCTCCACCACCGAGCCTACTTCCCAACGGGTAAGCTTCTTTTTCGGCAGTTGTAAATAGTAAGGCGGGTCTACGAACACCAGGTCCACACTCGCATCGGGTAGTTTCTTGAGCACTTTCAGGCAGTCCCCCTGGACGACCTGGTTTACGATCTCCCCAATGGCATAGGCCTGTTTTTGAGGGCCATCCAGTATGGGCACATTTAAAGTCGGATATGATGGGTCTTCCCGTCTTTCGTCCATCTGCGAATCGGGCATATGTAAATCCTCCCCCCTGTGAACACCGTTGATACGATTAAACGATAGTTGGGCCGGTGAATATCGTCCCAAGGCTGCCCGCGAAGATGGAAACGATGAGATCGCAGCCGTCACAGCTTACCCCGTAATTTTGGTGACAAACTGGCTTTACTTGTGTATGTTATCAATATTTTACACGAAAATGCAGCCGGGAATTCCCCGCCCCGGACGGAGGAGGTCTCCCCAGGGGTGATTTTTGTATAATATGACAATTTGCCAACAATTTCCCCTTGTTTTGTCCGAATATAGTGTATAATGGCTGGAAATGCACGCATAGAATTTCAAGCCTTACCGGAAAGGAGTTAGCTCATGTCAGGTGAAGAAGAAATGGGCGGTACATGTTCCTGTGGAGGAAGTTGTGGTTGTGGCGGCGGCGCCGAGCACAGCCAGAGAGTGTATCTGACCCGAGAAGAATACGTTGTTCGCCTCGAAGAATACCTGATGCGCTTGAAAGAAGAGATTCAATCGGTAGAAGATGAATTGGTCGAACTTCGTCAGGTCGCTTGAGTTCCAATATTCTCACACAAATACACTTTCTTTAGACGCCAAACGAGGCCAGGTGAAAACGCCAGGCCTCGTTTCATATCGCCATCTTCTGGCCGCATAGCCGATTTTAAACAGCCGCCGGCGAGATCTCCTCTTTGGAATCTTCGTCCTCCGGCCCTGCACATAACGCCTCGACCTGCGCGGAGGTCTCCCGGCTGTTGGTCACGAAGACCACCACGTCCCCCTCTTCGATGCGCGTTTCGCCATGGGGAATGAGGAAATTGCTTCCCCGCCGCACCGAAGCGATCACCGCCTCCTGGGGCCACGGGATACGACTCACCAGCTGCCCGGCAGCAACGCTCCTCGCTTCAACCCGGGCCACTTCCACCGGCAGTTGGGTCAACATACCCAGGCGTACCGATTGGATGAGGTGGCGGTTGGCGCTGCGCCGTGTCAGGGCAATGTCGTACGCCCGGATCACGTCAGAACGGCGTAGCAGGCCCAGCAGATGGCTCGGGTTCTCACGCTCAACCACCGGCAGACGCCCGATATCTTTGAAACTCATCCTGCGCAACGCCGTTGACAGCGGCTCGTCCGGATAGGCCACGATCAGTTTACGTGTACAGCAATCGCCGATGGTCTCCGTCAGGAAGTCCACCTGGTCTTCACTGGCCTTGTCCAGATCTTTCAAGGTGAACATACCCACCAGCTCGTGATTGGCATTACATACCGGGCCGCCGTGATTGCGTGTCCTGGTAAACAGGTCCATGACTTGCTGCAAGGTATCGGTGGTATGCAAGATGGGGTATTTCTTCGACATCACTTCTTCGACTTTGAGCCCGTCCAACACCTCGATGTTCCGACCCCGCTCCAGGCGGATGCCTTTGCGCACCAGGGAAAGGGTGTAGACCGATTCCCGCTGCAAGCGTTCCGACACCAGCAGACTGATGATGACCGCAAACATCAACGGCAGGATGATGCGGTAATCGTTGGTCATCTCGAACAAGAGCAAGATCGCCGTCAACGGTGCGTGGACCGTGCCGGCCAGCACCGCCGCCATGCCCACCATGGCGAACGCCTGCGGCATGATGTTCAGGTCGGGGAATACACTGCGACACGCCAGGCCAAAGATGGCTCCCATGAGTGCGCCCAGGAACAGCGAAGGCGCAAAAACACCGCCGGGGAAACCGCCCCCCACGCTGACCGGGGTGACGAACAGCTTGGCAAACAGGAGCGCTACCAACAAGAAGATCGAGAGGGTCGATCCGGCCAGGATCGTGGTGATGGTTTCATACCCCACCCCCAAAATCTGGGGAGCCAACAAGCCTACCGCACCGACGATCAAACCTGCCAGGGCTGGCTTAGCCCAGGCGGGCAACTTGAGGGCAGCAAAGCGGTCGTGTGCCGCAAAAATGGCCCGGATGTACAACACCGACAGCACCCCGGCAAACAACCCCAGGACCAGGTACAACGGCAGCTCGAATACGGAATTGAAGGCGTAGGCGGGCACGTGGAACGCCGGCTCTCGCCCGGAGATGGCCTGGGTAGAAACGGCTGAAATTACGGCCGATAGAACCACAATGGTCAAAGACGAACCGCTCAATTCCCCCAGCACGATTTCGACTGCAAAGAAAACAGCCGCAATCGGCGCGTTGAATGCGGCAGCAATACCTCCGGCCGCCCCGGCAGCCACCAGTGCACGGACACGTTCCTCGGACAATTTCATCACCTGCCCCAGGAACGAACCGATGTTGGCGCCGATTTGCACGGAAGGGTCTTCCGGGCCGACAGAGGCGCCGGCGCCGATGGACATGGCCGCCGTGACGGCTTTTATAGGCATGCGCCGGTAGCGCAAACGACCGCCGCCCATGGCTACGGACTCCATAATCCCCGCCACCCCGTGATGGCGTTCTTCGCCCACAAAACGGTACATGATCCAACCGACGATGAGGCCGCCCAACACCGTCGCTACAATCGGCGTCCACGCCCCCAAGGGGGCCAGGGCGCCGGCCAGATCATCAAAAAAGAGCATGTGGAACAGATCGATTAAGCGCTTGAACAGCCATACCCCCAGGGCGCTACCCAAACCCACCATCAAGGATAACAAGAATAGCACTAAGGTTCCGGAAGAGCGAAATGGATACTGTAAACGATAACGTATTAATGATTGTTTTAACTTCAACATCAGACACAAACCCTTGAACGATATTTTGTTGTTTTTATAGCCGGACCTGGCTTGATAGTCTCTCCTTTACGCACGATTAAATCAAAACACAGCGATGCAAATTCGCTGTGTCGTGGAAAAATCGCCGAGGCATACGTACATTCCCATCAATTCACGCGGCCCCGAACGATCTACACCAGTATTACAGCCGCTGAAGTTCATTATACCCCTTTCTCACCCCCTGCGAGGGCCCAAAATGGACGGATTCTTAGCTGACAGATTACAAATTTATAAAGCTGGGGGTTCTATTCGTTTCTGGCAATCGGGACCCGATCAGAAAGGAATCCTCGATCTCTCGATCCCGGCTGTTCAACTTTACGATGAAACCATACCCCAATTGTTGCCGATGGCTTGACGAAATACCAGGGCCATGATAATATTAGCGCCGTTCGGGGGCGTGGTGTAGTGGCTTAACATGCGGCCCTGTCAAGGCCGAGATCGCGGGTTCGAATCCCGTCGCTCCCGCTACAAGTAAAAACGAAAGGTGTTACACGAAGGCAATTCGCTTCTTGTAAAAAACACCAAAAGGATGAAGTCCTGGGCAACTCGAAAGGGTAACTCAGGACTTCATCTTTTTACCCCCCTAATCCCCACCTGAGTGAACCCCCACTCAGTGGGGATTTTCGCGCCAACCCCCAAACCAATTCACAAGTCAATCGACCAGGGATACACAAGGAGACAGTAGTGCCGTACCAGAAATCTCGTAAAGCACCTGAAAAGTTTTTGGTCCGAAGATCTTCGATTGCCGAATTGCGCTTTTCAAGTGCCAACCGCCTGCCAGGGGCAACTCCCCTGCTGCCCCTGGCAGGCTCTCAATAGAACGAACCAAAACAATCATTCCCAAGGAAAGGGTAAAAGCACAACCAGACATAGAAGTCCGGTCCCTATCTTTTGCAGTTGCCCCTGAGGAGTGTTAGTTCGGCCCCTTCCTGAGATGATTCACTTGGCTGAAACGTCATGATCGCCTTCTTCCCGGAACGCGGTGGTAATATTTTCCAACATTTCGACAGGTCCTCCCATCGAACTCTTCAGTCGTCCACGCTTTCTCAGTTCAGCGATCGCCTGGTTGCCCCGTTCATCATTGATGGTGCGAATGAATTCGATCTGATCAATAAACAATGGTCCCACGAACTGCCCAGGCCCGGGCAAGCAAGGGAATTGAACCATCCTGACGAATTGGCAAGTGTTCAAGCAGGCGGTCACGCAACCGGGGGCGTAGATCGCCGCCCAATGACATCACATAAGCCGGTGCGGGCCCCTGACCACCTAAAAATGGCTGCCAGTAATCTTCAAAATCAACAAAGGTCGCCAGCAGGTCGATTGCCTCCACCTCAACCGCCTGAAGCCCAGCATCAACGAAGAGAGCTTTTAGCGCTTCTGGTTGGCACAGGGGAAAACGAAGCCCTTCATCCAGGTTTGCGGCGTTCGAGTCCACTTCCACAGCCACATCCCAAAAAAGCCGGAGCGGCTCCATCTTGCCTGCATAATCCCAGACATAGGCCCCGATGGCGCCTCCTGGGTGGCTCACCCGAACCATTTCAAACAGCGCGCGGCGGGGGTCAGGGATGAAATTCAGGGCCAGACCAGACACCACCGCATCCACCGAACCGGGCTCAAGCGCCATGGCCGTCCCGGTCCCCTGGAATAGCATCACCCGCCCGGCCAGGTAGCCCTTCGCGACGTGCAGAAATCCTCGAGATGGTTCGACGCCCACTACCATTGTGGGCGAGCGGTGATCGACAATCGCTGCGCTTAATGCCCCCGTGCCGCACCCCACATCCAGCCATCTTTGGCCAGATGGATAATCAAACCAGGAAAGAAATAATGGGGCCAGTTTCCGGCTCCACCGCCCTATGTAGCGTTCATAGGGATCGCCCCGCTCCCAAGTATCTGATACCTGTTTTGGTTTCATCCTCACTCCATTGAAACTAGCTTCATAAGGACTGAATAAACTATTGACGACAGAAACAAGTTAAATATAATCTATCTTAATTCGTAACTACTCAGCCGTTAGCACAAAGAAGCCCGATTTTGGGGGTGAATGCAACCAAAATGGGGCGATACCCGTCGCTCCCGCTCGAACAAAACTGTTCAGGAATGATCAGTTTTGTGTTTACCCGGCAATCGCCATTACCAAATTCCCCCTTAAATAAACCGGGGCGGCCCATTTTCTTTGGACAGCCCCGGCTGTTTTTCCTTTACTGCAGGCTGGCAGCGATCTCCAGCAAGTCTTCCAGACCTATACGGGCCCCGTGCCCGGTGGGATCGAAGCGGAGGTCGAACTGCCACTCTCCGCTATTCCAGTGCAGCGCCAGCCCGCCTGAATCTGCATGCCAGACAGGAGCCGGCGTAGGTTGGCCTTCTTCGGCCATGAAAGTCTCCATCGATCCGGTGATCAGGTAGCCGGCCTGGCCGTTGACCTCCACCGCCTGGATCGCTTCAGGTGGATAGTAACCGGAGGGGTCGGAGTCCTGCGCCGGACGTGGCGCTTGAATTAGGAGCAGCACCGGCCCATCGGCATGGATCTTGTCGGGAGCAAAGTTGCCATACAGAAGCATCACGCTGTGGAAAATTGCCTCGTACCGGGCGTGGCTGAAGGGCAACCCCTCCGGCAGAACCCCCGGCTCCAGCACGTCGAATCCGGCAGCGGCCTCCAGACTGGCCAGGTCGGTGTAGACCCCCGGCACAGCGGCCTGTAGGGAATTGCTGTCCTGGCCATCTGCCTGCACCTGGGTATCGTCATTGGTCAGCTGCGCCGCCAGGTCCGCCAGGGCCGAAGCCTGCATCTCTTCCCCGCCGGTCTTGACCAGCTGGAACCACCAGTCACCGTTCTTCCAACGCAGACGTTCCACCGGCACATCCGCGTTCCATTCGGCCTGGCTTTCGCCAGGGCGGGCCATAAACTGGCCACGGACGTACTCACCGGGCTGGCCGGCCACCTCCAGAGACTGCACTGCGTCCTCCGGAACGCTGAACCAGGTATTCTCTTCCTGAGTAGCGAAGTCTTGGGTCGACTGCACCAGGCTCAACCGGTCCATGCTGTGCCCATACTCCACTGCGGTCAGCCCGGGGCGATAATCTACGTAATCGAACGACAGGCCCTCCGGGGCAGCCGGGAACTGCCAGGGCGTGAAACCGGCGGCCGCAGCGGCCTGGTCCACCTGGCAGGCATAATCGCCGCCCTCACAGCGGGCCATGTCCTGGGCCACGGCCAGTATCTCATCGCGTTCCAGGTAAGCCGGGTAAAACGCATCGTTGAGGAAGAATTGTATCGATAGGAACACTTCTTCGGCCTGCCAACGCAGGGTGTAGACTTCCGCATTCCCCTCCCAGGTAGACTGATCGGCTCCATCGGCGGTCAACCAGGTGCCGCGCACGAATTCGGCGTTATACGGCCCGATGGCGACGTTCTCGACTTGCGCATCCGCGCCCACCGAGAGAGGTTCCAGGGAACGTCCCTGGGTGATCTGGAAGAACTCACCCGAACCCGCCTGCGGGGAAGCATATTGCATCTGGACGCTTTGCTGGTCACTGTCGTACAGGATGCGGGTCAGGCGGTAGTCGCGCGGTAGGCGCCGGGGAGCATACAGGCGCCAGCCGGCGGCCGTCTGCGCTTCGATCAGGCTGGCATCCGCCAGGTCGGCGGGATCCAGCGTCAGCGTCGGGACCAGGGTAGCCGTGGGGAGGGCAGCAGTCACTTCGGCGGCCGGCTGGATTGCCAGGGCGTGGGTTGGCTCCGGGGTGCTGGTGGGCACCGGAGGCATGATCTGCTCGGGCTGGAGCGGCAGGCTGTTCCCCTGCACGCGGGCAAAGAACTGTAAAAGCTCGTCGGCCAGGACGCTGCCCACCGGCGTAGCCGCCAGGACGCCCAACAGGATCAGCACGACTGCACCGAGCGCAGCGAATCGGAATTGTCGTTTCATGGATATGGCTCCTTTATTTTGAGACGAGGCCACCTTCCAGGGCGCCTGCGCCATGCGCATACGCAGGCGCGGGCCGGGCTGGGGGCGGATAGAACGGAGGAGTTCCTCGATTCGAGCCGTATCGGGTGTCGGAGATGGCGTACGGGTCATTTCTTTACTCCTTTCCCTGGGGCCATTCTCGCTGTAAGCGCACCAGCGCCCGGCGCATGGCCACGGAGACTGTGTTTTCGGCAATCCCCAGGTATTGGCTGATCTGGCGCACACGCCAGTCCAGTAGGTAACGCAGCACCAGCATCTCGCGCTGTTCGTCAGGGAGGCGCTGCAGCAGGCGCCACAACACTTCCCGCTGTTCACCCGCCAGGACCAGCCCCTCCGGGGTCGGTCCCAACTGGGGGACCTCGTCCAGAGGACCGTCTTCGGGCTGGATGCGCGCCCGGCTGCGCCGGTAAGCATCGATCACCAACCGCCGGGCGATGCCCAACAGCCAGGCGGTACCGGCGGTTTGAGGGTCGCCGGAGAAACTGCGCCGCGCTTTCCAGGCGCGTGCGAAAGTCTCAGCCACCAGGTCTTCCACGTCTTCCGCCGGCCCACCGTGCAAGCCGTACAGGTAACGGTAGACGGACAGGCAATCCCGCTCGTAAAGCGCACTGAAAGCTTCCGGGGTCTCAAGTGGCGTCTCGCTCGCCTCGCCGTGGAACAATCGCGACAGGCTTTGCAACAGTCTGGCTTCTTTCAAAGAACATCCTCCATGCAGATCAAACGCGGCCGGTTTTCATTCATGTAAACGCAAAAAGGAGCAAAATCTGACGGTAAGATGCTCAAAATAAAAGTCCCGGCTCCGAATAGGCAGCCCAGGGGCGCGCCGGGATGGTGTAACTTTGGTTAGAAGTGGATAAGCCCTTTCGAAAATAATACTATAATGAATATAACATTATCGGCGCACCTTGAAATCAGGAACACCGCTCCCTCATCCTGTTTTGCACCCCTTACTGGTATCTCCCGCTGTGACAATTCTTCTTCCGTCAGGACCCCTTTCCCATGATTGGCGTGGGGATTTTGGGCATGTTCAACGTCGGGTTGGCCAGCTCAACCAGGGCTAACCACTCAACCGCTGAAAACCATCATAAGGAGGCTGTATGGCTAAGACTGTTGTCATCGTAGGTGCGTTGGATACGAAAGGCAAAGAGTTCGCATACGTCAAAGACCTCATTGAGAAAGATGGGCTCCAGACGCTGGTGGTCGATTTTGGCGTCATGGGTTCACCCGAGTTCGCCCCAGATGTGCCGCGCAGCGAAGTCGCCCGTCTGGGTGGCGGAGACCTGAGCGTGCTGTCCAATGGCCAGCACAAGGACGAAGCCATGAAAGTCATGGCCGCCGGGTTGAGAGCCGTGGTCAGCCAGTTATACGCCGACGGTAAGCTAGACGGCATCCTGGGCATGGGTGGCAGCGGTGGTACGTCAATTGCCACCACGGCCATGCGCGCCCTGCCCGTGGGAGTGCCCAAAGTCATGGTCTCCACGGTCGGCGGCGGCGACGTCTCGGCCTACACCGGTAGCAAAGATATCACTTTTATCCCCTCCATCGTGGACGTAGCCGGGTTGAATAGCATCAGCCGGGTGATCTTTGCCAACGGCGCCGGCGCCATCGCCGGGATGGTCCGGCTGGAGAAACCCGAAGCCGCCGGTGAAAAACCCCTGGTCACGGCCTCTATGTTCGGCAATACCACCCAATGCGTCGACCGGGCCCGCAAAGTCGTGGAAGATGCCGGTTACGAAGTACTGGTCTTCCATGCCACCGGCACGGGAGGCAAGACTATGGAAAGCCTGGTGACCGATGGCTACGCGGTCGCCATGCTGGATATCACCACCACTGAGCTGGCTGACGAAGTGTGCGGGGGCGTGTTCAGCGCCGGCCCGGAACGCGGCACGGCAGCCCCACGCAAAGGTATCCCCACTGTGCTGGTACCCGGCTGCGTAGACATGGCCAACTTCGGCGGCATCGACACCGTGCCTGAAAAGTACAAAGGCCGCAAGCTGTACGAGTGGAACCCCAACGTGACCCTGCTGCGCACCAACGTAGAGGAAAATCGCAAGATGGGTGAAATGTTGGCCGCCGCGGCCAATGCCGCCCAGGGACCGGTGGCTGTGATCCTGCCACTTAAAGGCGTCTCTATGCTCGACAGCCAGGGCAACCAGTTCTGGGACCCCGAAGCCGACGGAGCCTGCTACGACGCCATCCGCAAAAATCTGCGCCCGGACATCGAGTTAATTGAATCCGACGCCAACGTTAACGACCCCGAGTTCGCCGACCTGTGCGCCCACACCCTGCTGTCCTTGCTGCAGAAATAGACCCCTGATGCAACCGCCGGAAGAGGCGGCGTCGCTTCCATTTGCCGCGCCCCTCACCAGACGCCCCTCTCTCCACAACCCAGAATTGCGAAAAGCTTTTGATAAAGGAGAATAAATAATGGCAATCTCACGTCAGGATATGATCAATCGTTTGAATGCTCAGGTAGCTGCCGGAAAACCAATCGTCGGCTGCGGTGCAGGCACCGGGATTTCCGCCAAGATGGCTGAGGCCGGCGGAGCCGACATGATCATTATCTATAACTCCGGACGCTACCGCATGGCCGGCCGGGGTTCCCTGGCCGGGTTGATGGCCTACGGCGATGCCAACGCCATTGTGGTCGAGATGGCCGCCGAGGTTCTTCCCGTGGTCAAGCATACCCCCGTCCTGGCCGGGGTAAACGGCACCGACCCCTTCCGATTGTTCCCGGTTTTCTTGAAACAACTTAAAGAGATCGGTTTCTCCGGCGTGCAAAACTTCCCCACCGTGGGCCTGATCGACGGCGACTTCCGCGCCAACCTGGAAGGCACCGGCATGGGCTACGACAAGGAGATCGAAATGATCGCTGTCGCCCACGAGCTGGATATGTTCACCTCGCCTTACGTCTTTGATACAGACCAGGCCAAGGCCATGGCCAGGGCCGGCGCCGACCAGCTGGTGACTCACATGGGCCTCACCACGGCAGGCTCAATTGGCGCCGCTGTGGCGCTGACCCTGGACGAGGCCGTAGCCCGCGCCATGGAGATCGCCGAGGCCGGGCGTAGCGTGCGCAAGGACATCCTGGTCATCGCCCATGGCGGGCCATTTGATGAGCCCGACAACGTGGGCAAAGCGCTGGTGCGCATGCCGGGCGTGCAGGGCTTCTTCGGCGCTTCCAGCATCGAGCGTTTGCCTACCGAACGCGCCATCCGCGGCCAGGTAGAGTCCTTCAAGAATCTAAAACTTGCCTGATCCGGATCAAAATGGGTACAATAAGCCTGCCCCTGCTATCAGGGGCAGGCTCTTTTGTGTTTATTCGTCCTCCGGGAACAGATCCAGGTAGAAAGATAAAGACGAGCATGCCAGAGAAGCTGAAAGTAGTAAAACCGCCCCGTGGCCTGGCCCGTCTGGCTCTGCGGGCCCCCATCCTGTTTTACCGCCTCGGCCTGGGCCGCCTGCTCGGACACCGCTTCTTACGGCTCACCCACGTGGGGCGCAAATCCGGCCGCCTTCGCCAGGTCGTGCTCGAAGTGGTGCGTTTCGACCACGCAACACATACCTATTACATCGCCGTTGGCTTTGGAGAGCACTCCAGTTGGTACCAGAATATCCTGGCCAACCCACACGTCCAGGTCGATTCGGCCGGCGAGCACATGGAAGGCCGCGCCGAGCCACTGTCGCCCGAACAGGCCGGGCAGGAACTGCTGGATTACGCCCGCCGCTACCCCTTAGCCTTCCGCGAGCTGGTCCACTTCATGGGATACCGGCTGGATGGCAGCGACCAGGATATCCTTGCCCTGGGTCACGACGTGCACATATTTGCCCTGCGCCCGGCCAACCAGGAAGCTTAACGCTTCTGCCTATGCGCAAAACACACAGGCTCCAGGCGTGTCTCCCGACCGGCTGTAGGCTCACAACCCGCTGTAATCATTACAAAACCCTTACACTCTCCTCTGAATTGTTCACAAACTCATAACCAAATCGCAAAGCCCGTGTAAGAACCATTTGAGATGATAGAGGCAGTTGGATCTCAAAACGCTGATAGGAGGAATGACATGCGTACCAATGGTTCTACACGAAATTTAATCCTGGTTATGTTGGTCATTGCCGCGCTCCTGGCCGCCTGCGGTTCGGGTGGCGCCAATGCCACGGCAACGCCGGCGGACGAGCCTATGATGGACGAAACCACGAGCAGTGACGAGATGATGATGCACGAAACGGCCACCGCCGACGCCATGATGATGGAAGAAACCGCGGCCGGCGACGACATGATGATGGACGAAACGGCTACCGGCGACGACATGATGATGGAAGAGACGGCCACGGACGACGATATGATGATGCACGAGACGCCCACGCCAGACATGATGCACGAGACTCCCATGGACGATTCGATGGATGATTCGATGGACGATTCCATGAGCGACGACACGATGGGAGCCGCCCCGGCCTGGCTGTCAGCTGCATTGACCGACGTCAACAGCGGTCAGAGTTTTACCCTCACCGACTACCAGGGTAAAGTAGTGTTGGTCGAGATGATGGCCGTATGGTGCACGACCTGCAAACAACAGCAGGCAGAAATCAAGCAGCTGGAAGAGAACCTGGGGATGCCGGATAACCTGGTGATCGTCAGCATGGACGTGGATAGCAACGAAGACGGCGCCTTGATCCAGCAGCACGCCGAGATGAACGACCTCAACTGGAGCTTTACCATCACGCCTCAGGACGCGGCGCGTGAGATCTCTCAGTTGTACGGGGCTCAATACCTAAACCCGCCTTCTGCCCCTATGTTGATCATCGACGCCCACGGGCAGGTGCATACTCTGCCCTTCGGGCTCAAGAGCGCCGCAGACTTGCAAAAGCAGGTCGATATGTACCTCAGCGATGCCATGTAAGTCGCCGCGCCCGGCCTGGCGCCGGAACCAGTGAACCCATTTTCTACCCGGGCTGCGAACTGCCCCAAGCAATGGTAGTTCGCAACCCGGGGTACAGGTAAACCAACCTCATGCAGATCTGGATGACTTCTTTCTTGATCGGCCTGCTGGCCACCACCAGCCCGTGTGTATTCCCTTTGTTCCCCGGTTTCCTGGCTTATATCAGCGGCAGTCGCCACGACCCGGCCGCCGGGGCAGGGACACGCTACTTTCTGGGCTTTTTCGTCCTCGCCGGAGTACTCACCACCATGCTGGCCCTGGGCGGGCTGATCGCTGCCCTATCTATTTCTATCGGGCGCGCCCTGTCGGTCGTCATACCCCTGGCCGACCTGCTCATCATCACCCTGGGGATCGCCCTGTGCCTGGATAGAAACCCGTTCAAAGGGCTACCCCAAATTCGCATACCGGTTGTCTCACACCCCTTTGCCAATGCGTTTCTATACGGCCTGCTGTATGGCCCCATCGCCCTGCCATGTTCGGGACCATTGGTGGTGAGTATCTTTGCCCTATCCCTCTCACTTACAGATGCCGCCGCCCAGTTATGGGTCTTCTTCTGGTTCGGCCTGGGCTTCGGCCTGCCTTTGCTGCTGTTGTCTTTTGCAGCCGGCGCAGCGCAACGCACCATCACCCGCCAGTTTGCCTTGCATAGTCGTTGGATCAACCTGGCGGGCGGAATCCTACTCATCGGCGTCGGGACCTACGATCTGTGGGTCAATTGGGAATACATCCAGGTGTACTATGCCTGGCTGTGAGCCAACCGGCACACTTTAATTTTTTTCTGTTTCGGTCGCCTTCTCCTGGACCT
>JAAZNB010000259.1 GCA_012798515.1 Chloroflexota bacterium | reverse complement strand
TGCATTTCCAGCCGGTCGCCGGACAGGGAGGCCAGGATGGCGCGCCCGCTTTCGGCTCCCAGGTCAATGGCCAGATAGGTATGCCCAGGTGTCATGGCGGTTCCCTCAATCCAGGTGGAAGATCTCGGTCAGCTCGAGGAACATCTCGTCCGGCCGGGCCTGGTTGGTCGATTCGAAGTAAGGGGCCATAAACTCCTGCCAGCGGGTGTTGACCGCGCGCACGGCCATCTGGGCCTGTGCGGCGGCCAGGCTTTCCTCGGTCTCGAAATAGCCAAACAAAAGGCCGTCTTCACGGATGAAAATCGAATAATTATGCCAGCCAGATTCACGCAGGGCCTGGAGCATGTCCGGCCACACGTTTTTGTGGTGTTGGATATACTCGGCCTTTTTTTCTGGCTTGACTTTGAGCAAAAAACCGACGCGTCGCATGGCTCATCCTCGTTGTCTGGGATAGACTGTCACTTCAGTGGTCAGCATGGAGGTAAGCGAGCCTGAAGTGACAGTCTGTTAGGCAGGTACTTCAGTCGAATTCGAAGGTCTAGAAGTCGAAATCGTCGATATTATCGGCGTTGAACACGGTCGGGTCGCCGAGCAGCACGGTGCCGTCGTCCAGCACAGTGTATTCACCCAGCTTGCCGCCATCGAACTTGTCGCCCGGCTTGCCCTCGATCGCGCCGGAGGCCAGCGCATTCAGGGCGTAGATGGACAGGTAACCCAGGTCGCCCGGGTTCCACAGTGCAAACTGCGGGCTGGCGCCGCTCTTGACGTATTCGCGCATCTGGTTGGGGGTACCCAGGCCGGTGACCATGACTTTGCCCACCATGTCCTGATCCTGCACCGCACGGGCAGAGGCGGCGATGCCAACCGTCGTCGGGGCGATGATGACCTTCAGGTCCGGATAGGTCTTCATCAGGCCGACGGCCTCGTTGTAACTCTTCTCGTCCTGGTCATCGCCGTACACGGTGGTGACCAGCTCGAGGTTGGCGTATTCGGGTTTCTGCAGCTCTTCCTTCATCAGCTCGATCCAGGCGTTCTGGTTCGGGGCGGTCGAGGTAGCGCTCAGGATGGCGATCTGGCCTTCACCGCCGGCGAGATCAGAAGCCATCTGGATCTGCACGGCCGCGATGCCGGAGGCCTCGGCCTGGTTGATGTGGAAGATACGCCCACCCTCGGCGATGGCCGAGTCGAAAGTAACCACCGGGATGCCGGCGTCCATAGCAGCTTTGCCGGTCGGCACCAGGGCGTCGGAGTCGTTGGCCGAGATGGCCAGGCCGCTGACCTTCTGGGCGATCAAGGAATTGAGCAGGGTAATCTGCTCAGTGGCGTCAGCAGTGGCAGAGCCTTGATAGAGAACAGTCACGCCCAATTCCCCGGCTGCTTCCTGGGCGCCCTTGTTGGCTGTGTCGAAATAAGGATTACCCAGGTTCTTGGGGACCAGCACGAACGTCATCTCCCCAGCGGCGGGAGCTTCGCTCTCAGCCGGAGCTTCACTTTCGGCCGGTGCTTCAACTTCAGCTGGCGCTTCGGTTGCAGCCGGCGCCTGGGTGGCTGCCGGAGCGCAGGCGCTCAACAGCACACCAAAAATGACCAGCACAGCAATTGCAAGGTTCAAAGAGCGGTGTTTCATTTCTATCTCCTTATCTAGGTGAACAGGCTGACAGTGAGTAGAAAACTCTGAATTTACAGGTTCTTCATGACACCTCCTGAGATAAAGTCACTGACTGTGTCTGACGCAGGATCCATGCGTGGGTGTAGTCGTTATGGAAGTGTGATGGCGGGAGGGCTG
This sequence comes from Chloroflexota bacterium, assembly GCA_012798515.1. GTDB lineage: Bacteria > Chloroflexota > Anaerolineae > Anaerolineales > Anaerolineaceae > JAAZNB01. The sequence goes on along the minus strand of JAAZNB010000259.1, from coordinate 12,952 downwards.
CCCTCCGGTCTGGCACAGGATCTTAAATTGGTTCGAACGGGTCCCCTACCCTTATCCCCCAGCGATGACGGGCGCTCGCGACCAGAAGAAGAAGACGAAGAAGAGTACGAAGAGCAGTGTGACCCCAAGGGCCGGCAGGATGGCGCGGGGGCCGGGGCGGAGACTCTTGCCGGAAAACTGCCGTGCCAGGTTGGGGATCAAGATGGAGAAGATCAGCAGCAGGCCGATGGCAATGCCCTGTACCTGGCCCTGGATGTTGAGCAGGCCCATGCCGAACTTCATCAGACCGATCAGGGCCAGGGACAGGACGGCGCCGGGCATGGTGCCCACCCCGCCATTGGTGTCTACCCCACCCAGGACGGCGGCGGTGATGACCGAGAGTTCCATGCCGGTGGCGATGTCGGGCCGGGTGCTGCCGAAGCGGGCGGCCATGATGATGGCCGACAGGGCCGCCATGAACCCGGACAGGGTGAAGATGATGATCTTGATGCGATCGACCGGCACGCCGGAGTAGCGGGCGGCCTGTTCATTGTTGCCAATGGCGTACAGACGCCGGCCGAAGGTGGTCTTGTGCAGTACCAGGCCAAAGATGAGCGCCAGCACGACGAACAGGGCTACCGGAACAGGCACCAGGGTACCCGTGATCTTGCCCTGGCCGATGAAGGTAAACGCTTCAGGATAGCCGCGGGCGGCTTCGTCACCCAACAGGACATAAGCAATGCCCCGGAAGAAGGCGTAGGTTCCCAGGGTAACCACCAGCGAGGGGAGCTTTAGTTTGGCAATCAGGGCGCCGTTCAACAGGCCGCCGAGTGTGCCCAACATCACGGCGGCCAGGGCGGCCACCCAGATATTGACGCCCATGTTGAACAGCCAGCCCATGAAAGAGGCGCTCATGCCCAGGTTGGAGGCCACCGAAAGGTCGATGTTGCCGGTGACAATGACGAACACCATGGCCAGCATCATCAAACCCATTTCCATGAAGTCCGACGAGGTGCGCGAAATGTTCTGGGCGTTGAGGAAATAGGGGGAGAGCTGGGAATTGAGGAACACCACACCCAGGATCAGGGCCACCAGGATCCACTCCCAGCGTTGGAAGAACGACCACAGGGAACGGCGCGGCGGCTTTGCGCTGATCAGAGAGGTGGTCTGGTTTTCAGGGATCGAAGAGGAAGACGTGGCGGTTTTCATTTTCCATTCCTCTGCTGAACACGGCGGACGATCAAAATGTCGCTCACCACGGCGATCAGGATCAAGAAGCCCTGTACGGCTTGCTGCCAGAAGGGTGAAATGCGAATCAGGGTCAGGGAGTTCTGGATGATGCCCAACAGCAGGGCCCCCAGCAGCACCCCCGGCACGGTTCCTACCCCGCCGCTGGTGCTCACCCCGCCCACGATCGAGGCTGCCACAGTTTGCAGCTCGAAGCCCTGGCCGGTGTTGGTCTGCGCCGACTCGAAGCGTGAGGCCCACAATACGCCCGCCAGGCCGGCGGCGATCCCACTGATCACGTACACCAGGAAGATGATGCGTTGTTTGCGGATGCCGGCGAATTGGGCCGCGTCCGGGTTGCTGCCCACGGCGTAGATGTCGCGCCCGGTGCGGGTGTAATTCAGGAAGACGTACACCAGGATGGTGATGACGATGGCGAAAATGACCAGGTTGGGCAGGCCCAGAGGCGTGCCTTTGGCCAGTTGTTTGAAGGGCTTGGACATCTCAAAGGCATTGATCCAGGTACCGTTGCTGTACAGGAACACCAGGCCGCGGTAAACGCTCAATGTGCCCAGGGTGGCAATGATGGGGGGCACTTTGCCGATGGAGATCACCAACCCGTTGAACATCCCCAGCACGCTGCCCAGGGCCATGCCCAGCAAAACCGCCGCCACCAGGGAGAAATCCGGGTACTGTTTGATGATGAATGACACCATCATGGCCGACAGCCCGATGGTGGAGCTCACCGAGAGGTCGATGCCCTTGGTCAACATGACGATGGTCTGGGCCAGCGAGACGATGACCAGGATGGAAATGTTCAACAGGATGTCTTTGAAGTTTTCCAGGGTCAGGAAATTGGGGCTGCGCAGGCTGATCCCGGCGATCAGGATGAGGATGAACAGGCTGAGGCCCACCTCGCGGAAGCGGGCAAGCATGATCAACACGTTCGAACGTGGAGCAGTCTGAGTCTGTACGGACACGTCTTCGAACCTCTTTAGATGGATTGGGTGGAGGCCTGGATGATCTTTTCTTGGGTAGCTTCCTGGCGGGTGAAATGAGCCGTGATCTGTCCCTCGCGCATCACCAGGACGCGGTCGCTCATTCCCAGTACTTCGGGGAGCTCCGACGAGATCATCAAAATCGCCATACCTTCGGCCGCCAGCTTGCTCATCAGGGCGTGCACGGCGGCCTTGGTGCCCACGTCGATGCCGCGGGTGGGCTCGTCCAGGATCAGGATGCGCGGTTGGGTGGCCAGCCACTTGGCCAGTACGACTTTTTGCTGGTTGCCGCCGGAGAGCTCACGCGCTTTTTGCCACATATTCTTGGCGCGCAGCTCCATTTGCCGGGCGGCCTCGTAGGTGGAGCTGCGTTCGTCGCGTTCTTTGACCCAGCCGGCGGTGGCGTACTCTTTCAGCAGCGGCAGGGAGATGTTGGCGACGATGCTCATGGGCGGGATCAGGCCGTGAGCCTGGCGGTCTTCGGGCACGTAGGCGACCCCCATGCGGATGGCCTGTTCCGGCGAGGTGATCTTGACCTCCCGGTCCTCGATCTCGATGCTGCCGCTGGTAGCCGGCTCCACGCCGAACAGGGCGCGGGCCACGTCGGTGCGTCCGGCGCCCACCAGGCCGGCCATGCCCAGGATCTCTCCTTTGCGCAGCTCGAAACTGATGTTGCGGAACACACCGCTGCGGGTCAGGTTTTTAACCTTCAACACCGTTTCGCCGGCGGGGACGTCCTGCTTGGGGAACAGATTGCTGATGGTGCGGCCGACCATCATACGGATCAGCTCATCGCGCTCGACGCCCTGTATGGGGCGGGTATCCACGTAGTAGCCATCCCGCAGGATGGTCACCCGGTCGGCCAGCTCGTACAGCTCTTCCAGGCGGTGCGAGATGAAGGTGATGGCGGTGCCCTCGTCGCGCAGCCGGCGCACCAGCTTGAACAGGTCGGATACCTCATTGAGTGTCAGCGCCGAGGTGGGCTCGTCCATGATCAGGATGCGGGCGTTTACCGAGAAGGCGCGGGCGATCTCGACCATCTGCTGCTGGGCAATGCTCAGGCTGCGCGCCTTTTGTTTCAGGTCCAGCTGCACGCCCAGGGAGTCCAGCAGCCGCCCGGCCTCGCGGTAGAGCGTCTTCCAATCGATGCGACCCGCGCGAGTGGTCGGCTGGCGGCCGATGAAAATATTCTCGGCCACGTCCAGGTCAGGAAAGAGACTGAGCTCCTGGTAAATGGCGGTGATGCCTGCCTGGCGCGAGGCCAGCGTGTCATCGAAGGTGACCCGCTCGCCGTTCAGGTAGATCTCGCCTCCGTCGGGTTGGTGGATACCGGTCATGACCTTGACCAGGGTAGACTTTCCAGCGCCGTTTTCTCCCAGGAGGGCGTGAACCTCTCCCGGGCGCAGTGAAAAGGAGACCCCATGCAAGACTTCCACCCCCGAGAACCGCTTGCTGATGTTCCTCAGTTCAAGGATGTAATCACTCATTTTGCCAAAGTTGCCTCTTCCGCACAGATAGTGTAGGCGATGCCCGCCTGATCAAGCCGTTGAATCCATTCCGGGGTAATGCCGGCGTCCGTAAACAGGTGAGAGATCTGTTCCGGGCGGGCAAAATGGGTCAGGTCCTCTTTGCCAAACTTGGATGAATCGACCAGGGCAATGACTTGCTGGGAAACGTCGATGACCTTGCGTTTGAGCTGCGCCTCGGACAGGTGCACTTCGGTCAGGCCGCGTTCCAGGTTGAAGCCGCTGCCGGACACGAAGGCTTTCTGGATATGCAGTTCCTGGATGATCTGTTCGCTAAACAAACCGGTAACGGAGGAGCCATCTTGACTCAATACACCCCCGATCAAGATGACCATATTGGAAGGGTTTTTGGCTAACAGCCTGGCGACGTCCAGGCCGTTGGTGATCACGCGCAGGCGCTGGCGGTCTTGCAGAGCCAGCGCCAGGCAGTATACCGTGCTGCTGGCGTCCAATAGAATCGAATCGCCATCGTTCACCAGGCCGCACGCATAGCGGGCGATGAGCATCTTCTCGGCCGAGCGCTTCTGGTGGCGGGTGGAGAAAGACGCATTTTGTAACCCGACTTGCTCGACCAGCACGGCGCCGCCGCGCACTCGCTCCAGGCGGCCATCGGCTTCTAAAGAGCTCAGATCGTTGCGGACAGTTCCTTCAGATACCCCCAGTTCTTTGGCCAGCTCGGGTACCCGTAAACCGGGCTGCCTGCGTAATAGATCGAGGAGAGACTGCCTGCGTTCGTAGGAGATCATAAGTGTGTGTTATCCCGCTGTGTTGAATATTGTGGATTAATTGTTGAATCTACGCCTTATATACTATATCATTTGTGGTATTTTGTCAAGTATGAGCTTGTAAACACAAGATTCAACAATTTATCAACAAATTTCAACAATCGGGATATTGCGCCCATGCATGCCGACTTTTCAACTAAAAGTTAGCGCCTGTTCGCGGGGCGGAGATTGTCGTCCCCGGCGGGCGCTGAGTGGCGATACAGGCGCCATGGCACAGCGTGCGCAGGTACGTTATAATCATAGATATGTCCGATGGAGCGCGAGATTTATTGGTGCATGGCATCGCTGCCGCCAAGGCGGGCGAGCGCCGGGAAGCGCGCCGCTACCTGGAGTGGGCCCTGCGGATCGATTGTGACCACGACCAGGAGATCGAAGCGCGTTTCTGGTTGAGCGAGGTCAGCCAGGACCGGGCCGAAAAGCGCGCCCTGCTGGAAACCATCCTGGCCACGAACCCCAACGAGATGCGGGCGCGGCGCAAACTGGCCCTCCTGGACGGGCGCTTGCAGGCCGAGGACCTGGTCGACCCCGACCGCATGGCGCCCGGCAGCGACGGCGCCCCCCAGGTCGCCGCCGCGCAGCGCTTTACCTGTCCCCGGTGTGGCGGGCGCATGTCCTACACCCCGGACGGGCAGTCTCTGACCTGTGAATACTGTGCCCTGCAAGAATCGCTGGAGGCCGGCCGGGAAGATCGACCGGCGCAGCCGGGCCTGGAAGAGGAGGATTTCGTCCTGGCCCTGGCGACGGCCCGCGGCCATCGCCACCTTGTGCCCCAACGGACCTCGGTGTGCCAGGGTTGTGGGGCGGCGTTCCTGTTCACGCCGGAGCATATGACCTCCGTTTGCCCCTATTGCGGCTCAAATTACGTCGAAGAAAGCCAGGCGCGCAACCTGGTGGCCCCCACGGGACTGGCGCCTTTTCGCGTCACCGCTGCCCAGGCGCGCGACGTGCTTAAAACCTGGTTGCTTGGCCAGGCCGCCCCGCGGCAGTTGCGCGTCCAGCGAGGGACCAAAGTATATTTGCCGGCCTGGACGTTCGACATCGGCGGCAGCGTGCAGCTGCGTTTCCGGGTGCAAAAGGGCCGCAATTGGGAGCAAGTCACGCGTGACCGGCCGATCTTTCACAATGATATCCTCGTGCCGGCTGCCCGGCGCCTGCCCCCCGAGCTGCAGCAAGCATTGGAGGCTTACGACCTGGCCCAGCTGGTGCCTTACGACCCGCGCTACCTGGCCGGCTGCATAGCCGAGACCTACCAGCTTTCGCCGGCGCAGGCCTCATTAGAAGCGCGCCAGGTAGCCCTGGAGCGTGAGCGCCAGGTGGGGGTGGGGGGCATTTTTACCCCCGAGCGTGACGTGACCTGTTCATCGGCGGGGATGGCCGTGGAATCCTTCAAGCTGATCCTGCTGCCGGTGTGGGTGGCAGCCCTGTACCTGGGAAAAGAACGCCGCCTGGCGCTGATCCATGGCCAGAATGGACGCCTGTGCGCTCAGTCTCTGTCGTGATCCGGGACTGGACTATGCCGGGCCACATGGCCGGCCTGGTAGCCTATCCGATCAACAAAATCACCCGCGGCGTATAGCCTGGATTCACTGTTTTGTTCTTCATTAATGAATATAATTAAAGTAGTAAAGATGATGGATCCTTGATGATCGTCGGGGTTGTTTTTCGAGTGCGATCGTAAGCGGGATGCCGGCAGGGGGATGCCGTATCGTCCGGTGGATGGCCAGGGACATTGTTATTGGTTTGAGGTGGATACCGGTGGGTGAATGATGCTCGAGAATCCCCCGCTTGGATCAGGTCAAGCGGGAAGGCTTTACCGTAGAAGGGTTTCGGGTTGCGAACATGCGGGCTTCCAGTTATGATGGATGCTGCGTCGCCAGGGGCTCTATCTCGTGGTAAGGCCAGGCGAGAGAGTTTCTAGTTCTGGAGATCACCTGGGCAACCGGGCAGATTGGAAGCGCTAAAAGAACAAAAGCAATTTTCTCTCCGATTACACCGGTTTTAGAAATGTTGGATGGGCGAATGAGTGGGATGCGGTGGGAAGAGAGAACGATTATGTTTTTAACAGGACGATTTTAAGTGGTTCGAACCTATTGTGGAGGGTAGACAAATGAGCCCCATCCGTGTCATGTTAGCAGATGATCATCCGGTTGTGCGCACCGGTATACGTAACTTAATCGAAAAGGCAGTCGACATCGAAGTGGTTGGAGAAGCATCCACGGCCGGTGAAACCCTGAAAATGGTGATGGAATTCCAGCCGGACATTCTGTTGCTTGATATGGAGCTCCCCGATGCCAAAGGCACAGACGTGGCCATGCAGCTGCAGCAGAGCAATTCCAAAGTAAAGATTTTGGCCCTGAGCGCCTACGACGACCCGGTGTATATCCGTGAATTATTGGAGTTAGGCGCTTCCGGTTATCTGATGAAAGAGGAAGCGCCCGATACGATCCTGGATGCCATCCGGGGGGTGGCCCACGGTGAGCAGGGCTGGGTCAGCCGCCAGATCGCGGCTCAGATGGTCTCCTGGGTGCGCGGCGACGAGAACGACGGCAGCAAGCTCACCTCGCGTGAGTTCGACGTCCTGCGCCTGGTGGTAGAAGGCCGCACCAATCAGAACATCGCTGCCAATTTAGGCATCAGCGAAAAGACGGTGGAAAAATACATGGACGCCATTTTTACCAAGCTGGGGGTGGCCTCGCGGGTCGAGGCCGCCGTCTACGCGGTGCGGGAGGGCCTGGTGTAGCCTGTATAGCCCGGGGGGCACATTTCAAAGCCCCTGTGGGTAGAAACAGAAATACGACTTATCGATCTGTCATCCGAGAAAATCCTCTCGGATGATTTTTTTATCCGGGAGAGAAGACTCCCGGCCCCGTCGCTGAGCCAGGTGTTCCCTTGAAGTAGGGTTTTCCCTATGAAATCGAAAGGGAATGTCCGCATTGTCGTCCCAGGCCGCATCCTTTATATTGTATTTAATATTACTTGTAGAGTTGAAAGGATGGGTAATGAATACGGATATTTTAGAGGGTAAGTGGAAGCAAGTGCGCGGGGACGCAAAACGCATGTGGGGCAAGCTGACCGACGACGAGCTGGATGAGGCCCAGGGCAACCTGGAGAAACTGGCCGGCGCCATTCAGGAGCGATACGGCTATACGCGTGAGGAAGCCAAACGAGAAATCGACCGCTTCCGCCGCGATGTGGAGAGCAAGTACAACAAATAAGCAATCCGGACGATCTTATCTCGCGGGCCGAAAAGCCTTCGAGAGTTGTAGAGGGGAGGAAATTCTTCCCCTCGAACGCAATCATCATAAATTATCGGTTCGTAACTTTTAGAGTGTCTTACTCGTGGTTTGAAAAAGGAGGATAAAATGGGTATTCTTGCCTGGATCGTAGTTGGTTTGATTGCTGGTTGGTTGGCCGGCCTGGTGATGCGCGGGGGTGGATATGGCATCCTGGGGAATATGGTCATCGGCATCGTGGGTGCTCTGATCGGCGGCTTTTTGGCCTCGGCGCTCTTCAACATGCCCAACGCAGTCAATGGGATCAACATCCCCAGCGTGTTGGTAGCCTTTTTAGGATCGGTGATCCTGGTGGCGATTTTACGGGCACTCAGCGGGCGCCGGGCTTTGTGACCGGGCACTGGGTCAGGGGCTTAAAGCGTAGAAGATGGTAGTTTGAGTAGAGTACTTGCATTGCGCTTTATAGACGAGCCCGCCTGTGGTGTGTTTCTGCAGGCGGGTTTGTCTCAATTTTTAACTCGGGAGGGAGCGGATAAACATAGAGGTGAGAGATGCCATATTCCGATTTGAAAGATTTACCCGACAGCGTGAAAGATCATCTTCCCAGGCACGCACAGGAGATCTACCGGGCTGCGTTTAACAGCGCCTGGGAGGAATACCATCACGACGAGGAACGATCTCACCGGGTGGCCTGGTCGGCCGTGAAAAACGATTACGAGAAAGACGACCGCACCGGCCGGTGGAAGAATAAGGACGAATAACCATTTGGCGCTTCTTGTATATAATGGCCATAGTAGCTGCTCATTGGGTAGGGGTAGCTCGGCCTCTTTTCCCCCAGGCTGAGGAGTTCCTGCGATCATGAAAACCGGCCAGGCGTATTTTATTGAGGAGTCTTGTTTTATCATTGAGGATGATCTGGTGATGAAGACGACCGAGGAAACCAGGGTGTTTGTCGCTGATGATCATGCTGCGGTTCGAGAAGGGATTCGCAACCTGCTCAACCGCGCCCCTGGAATCGTAGTTGTTGGTGAGGCCAGCAATGGCCTGGAAACGATCCAGCAGGTGGGCAAATTGGATCCGGACGTGCTGGTCCTGGACGTCGAGATGCCCGGTTTAACCGGCATCGACGTCACGCGCCGTTTGAGACAAACCGATTCGAGCGTGCGTGTGTTGATTTTGAGCGCTTACGACGACCAGGAATACGTACTGGAGCTGCTTGAAAACGGCGCTTCAGGATACCTGGTCAAAGGGGAATCGCCCGAACGGATCGTTGAAGCCGTGCGCGGCATAGCCAACGACGAAAAGGGATGGATCAGCCCCCAGATAGCGGAAAAACTGGACCGGATGAAGAAAACACCCAGTCGGGATTCAACGCTTACCTTCGTGGAGATGGACATCCTGCGCTCCTTGAGAGCAGGTTTTTCTTTTGAAGAAATCGCCCGGCGCCTGGGCGTTCCAGCGTCCAAGGTGGATGACCAGGTCAAGATCTTGCTGCTAAAATTAGGCACGCGGTCCTGGCAAGAAGCTCTGGAGGTGGCTACCCGGGCGGGATGGGTCTAGACTTTTAGCCAGTTTGTAGTATCCTGTTAGGTAGAGATGAAAAAATTCGGGCGACAGGTGGTGCCCGAATTTTTTTGAGCGCCTGGTCGTTTTGAAGCGGTGAGAATCTTGCCAGCTACAGACAGATTGGGCGAAAAGGGTTAGAATTGAGTGTCGTTCACTGGTTGGAAGTGTAAGGGAACAGCAGTACTGCTTCCCTGTTGGATTGTTCATGACTCACATTCTCGATCTTACAAGGACCTTCTGGGCAGACCTCTCCGGTAGTGTTTTACCCGGGATCGGTTTCTGGAACTATATCTTCCTGGGAATACTGGTACTGGTCGAAGGGCCTATTGCTACACTGGCCGGAGCAGCCGCGGCTTCAGCCGGCCTGCTCAAACCGGCATTGGTTTTTTTTGCGGCCGCTACGGGTAACCTGTGTGCGGATATCTCCTGGTACACCCTGGGCTACGTGGGCAAGCTGGATTGGCTGGTCCAAAAAGGGCGTTGGCTGGGGATCAAGCCGGGCCACGTCCGCCGCATGCAGCAGGAGATGAATGCTCACGCTCCCAAGCTGTTATTGTTTGCCAAACTATCGGTAGGTTTTGTCATTCCCAGCCTTGTGGCAGCAGGGTTAGCACGCGTCCCTGTCCGCCGCTGGCTGCCATTCCTCCTGTTGGGTGAAACCATCTGGACCGGAGGCCTGGTCATCGTGGGTTATTACACGACCCAGGCCATCCAAAGGGTGGAGCATTGGGTTGGTTTCATCATTCTGGGGGCTTCCATTTTGTTCGTCCTGGGAAATATCTGGTGGATCCGCCGGGCCGTTCGCAAAGACGATACTTTTCGCGAGGTCGTTGCCGGCCAGGAGGACGAGAAATAGGCGCTGTATGGCCAGACAAATTGGGAGCTGCCGGTCGGGAATGGAACAATCCCCATGCAGGCTCGATCCGTCAATTTAACATTCAATACCTGTAAGGAACTGTGAAACGATGCGAACATTGATTGCAGGCACTACGTATTACCCTGCATTTAACGGCCAATCCATCTTTACCACGAATCTGGCAGAGGGATTGGTGCAACGTGGCCACCAGGTCCTGATGCTTACCAGTTCGGTGCAAGGACGGCCCTGCCAGACAGAACGCAATGGCGTACAGATTCATAAGGTGAGCTCGATTTCGCTGCAGACCTGGCACCCCGATGCGGTGGTCTCGCCTTTCTCGGCCGGAGAGGTCGCTCGTATTTTCGATACGTTCCGCCCAGAAGTGGTCCACATCCATGATCATTACCCGCTGGCGCACGATGTGCTGCGGGCAGCACGGCGGCGGGGGCTGCGCGTGGTGGGCACCAACCATTTCATGCCCGAAAACCTGGCCCCCTACATCCCTGCCCTGGCGCATTTCAAACCCTTTTTCAACCGCATGCTGTGGCGCTGGATGCTCAACGTCTATAACCGCCTGGACGTGGTCACGGCGCCTTCCAAGACCGCCGCAGCCATCCTGACCCGGGAAGGGCTGGACGTGCCCGTCTACCCGCTTTCCTGCGGGGTGGACCAGCGCCGGTTTTATTACAACGCAACCCTCGATCGCCGCGCCTGGCGGGAGAAATATGGGCTGGCGCAGGACAAAACGGTGTTCCTGTTTGTCGGCCGCGTGGACGGTGAAAAGAAGCTGGATGTGATCCTGCACGCGCTCCAGATCCTGGAGCGTGATGACGTTCAGTTCGTGGTGGCCGGAAAAGGCGCTGCGGCCCACAGCCTGCAGGAGCAGGCCCGCCAGCTGGGACTGGGGGAACAGGTCCATTTCACCGGGTTCATCCCGGCCGAAGACCTGCCGGCCCTGCTGAACAGCGCAGATATCTTCATCATGCCCAGCGAGGCCGAGCTGCTCAGTATTGCCACCCTGGAAGCCATGTCTTGCCGCAAGCCGGTTCTGGCGGCCCAGGCCCAGGCCCTGCCCGAGCTGGTCAGTGACGGCGTCAACGGTTACCTGTTTCGTCCCGGGGACGCGGCCGACGCGGCCCGCGGTATGGCCCTGCTGGCCGGCCAGGCAGAAAACTGGCCTGCCATGGGCGAGGCCAGCCTGCAGAAGGTTCAGGTGCACAGCCTGGAGAACACCCTGCGGGGGTACGAAATCATCTACGAACGCATGCTGTCCGGGGGATCATTGTACAACTTGCAGACCAATCCGGCGGCGTACGAGCGGCCGGGCGCTCAGCTCCCCGGCGTGGCCGCCGTGGGCAAGCGCGGCTGAACGGCGCGGCGCTGCCACACCTGGTAACAGGCGTCCCGCGGCAGACCCTGGTAGATGGGGTGCAGGTGCGGGTCGCGCGGGTCGAAGCTGAGCGGGTTGGCTTCCATCGCCAGCCCGTATCCGGCGGTGAACTCGTTTTCACCACCGTCTCGTTGCGCCCAACGCAAGGCGTCGTCACAGTGCTGCACGACGTAATCGGGTTTCAAGATGCTTAAGTAATCGAACACGTCCAGCTGCCCCTGGCGCTTCAGCTCGGTCACCTGGGGGGCCACCAGGCCGACTTCGTCGCGCATCACGCGCTGGCTGTAATACCCGACGTAGCCCAACGGTTCCAGCAGCACGCTCGAACCGGGGGCGGTATTCTGGTTTAACCACATCCCAATGGCTTTCAAACTGCCTTCGTTGCGAAAACGCTGGGCGCTGGCGCTGTCGAAGGTCTGCTGCAGCGTTCCGGAAAAAGCCGGGACGGCGATCACGCCGCCCAGGACGACCAGCAAAGCCAGGGACAGGCCACGGCCGGGGTCCCGGGGCGCCAACCAGAGGGCCAGGATGAACAATATGCCCCACAACAGCACGGGCAGCCAATTTCCCAGGTTGGCCAGCCGGCCGGCGATGGTCAGGCATACCAGCCCGGTGAAGGCGCTGGCGTACAACCCGGCCTGGACGAGGCGCGGCGGACCACCGGGGCGCCGCACGGCCTGCCATACCATCCCGGCGGCGGCTCCGATCAAGATCCAGACAGCCCAGGACAGCGGCACGTAGTAGCGGTTGAAGAACGTGGCCCGGCTGGCCAGCAGGCGGGCGGTCTCCAGCAGGGCATACACCGGCAGCACGGCCAGTAAAGGCCTGGCCCGCCAGCGCCAGGCCTGCCAGGCAGCCGCCAGGAGGGCCAGGCCGGTGAACAGCCGCGCCAGCCCGGCGAATTCATCCGGGAAGGGGAAGGGGAAAAGGTAGCCCAGCAGGTTGGGGAGCGGCTGCCACAGCGGGTTGGCGTCGTGCATGGCGTAATTCACCCACTTGGCGTAGATGGTATGCGGGATGGGAGAACCAAAGTAGCCCCAGGCGAATATCACCCAGGGCAGGATCACCACGCCGGCGCTCAACGCCAGGCGCAGGCCCTTCTTGAGGTCGATCCTGGCTGCCGCCGCGGCCAGGACCAGCACCCACACGGCGGTATCCAGGCGCACCCACAGCAGCAAGCCCAGCAAGACCCCACTGGCGATCTCCTTGCCGCGCAGCAGGGCGTACCAGGCGGCGGCCATGCCGGCTAAAACCAGGGGCGTTTCCATGCCGCCGGTGTCCATGTTCCACAGGCGCGGGGTCAGCGCCAGCAGCCCTACGGCAGTTAGCTGCTGTGCCGTTCCAACGCCGGCGGCCCTCAAGGCCAGGAGGGTGCCTGCGAAAGTGACTGCG
>JAAZNB010000258.1 GCA_012798515.1 Chloroflexota bacterium | reverse complement strand
TGGCGGCGCGCCTGCGCCCGCGCAACCTGGACGAAGTCATCGGGCAGGAGCACATCATCGGCCCCGGCAAGCTGCTGCGCCGGGCCATCGAGGCCGACCGCTTGTTCTCCTCCATCCTGTTCTTCGGCCCGCCCGGGACGGGCAAGACCACCCTGGCCCAGGTCATCGCCCAGCACACCCAGGCGCACTTCGAATCCATCTCGGCCGTGCTGGCCGGCGTAGCCGAGCTGCGCCGCGTGATCCAGGAAGCCACCGAGCGGCGCAAGCTCTACCAGCGGCGCACGATCCTGTTCGTCGACGAAGTACACCGCTGGAACAAGGCCCAGCAAGACGCCCTCCTGCCCCACGTCGAGAACGGCATGGTCACCCTGATCGGCGCCACCACCGAAAACCCGTATTTCGACGTTATCCCGGCCCTGGTGTCGCGCTCGCGCGTCTTCGAGCTCAAACCGCTTGAAGAGGAACAGCTGGACACCATCGTCCAGCGCGCCCTCAGCGACCCGGAGCGCGGCTACGGCCGGCGCAAGATCCACCTGGAGACAGACGCCCGCCAGCACCTGGTCAACCTGTGTGGCGGCGACGCACGCAACCTGTTGAACGCCCTGGAGCTGGCCGTGGAGAGCACGCCGCCGGACGAGGCGGGCGTGATCCACATCGACCTGGCGGTGGCCGAGGAATCCATCCAGCGCCGCTCGGTGGTCTACGGGCGCAACGGCGACCCGCACTACGACACCATCTCGGCCTTCATCAAGTCGGTGCGCGGCTCCGACCCGGACGCCGCCCTGTACTGGTTGGCCAAGATGCTGTCCGCCGGCGAAGATCCCCGCTTCATCCTGCGCCGGCTGATCGTGCTGGCCAGCGAGGACATCGGCCTGGCCGACCCGCTGGGCATCGTGGTGGCCAATGCGGCCGCGGCCAATTTCGAATACATCGGCATGCCGGAGGGCATCTACCCGATTGCCGAGGCCACCCTGTACCTGGCCACGGCGCCCAAGTCCAACTCGGCCGGGGCAATCTACGCCGCCATGGACGAGATCCAGAAGAAGGGCACCGGCCCGGTGCCCACCCACCTGATGGACGCCAGCCGGGACGCCAAGGGCCTGGGCCACGGCAAAGGATACCTGTATCCACACAATTTCCCGGGGCATTTCGTGCCCCAGCAGTACCTCCCCGAAGGGCGTCAGGACCTGGTCTTCTACCAGCCCTCGGAGCAGGGCTACGAAGCCGAGATCCGGGAACGCCTGGAGCGCTGGCGCCAGGCGCGCCAGCAGGCTCGAGAGGCCGCCGCCCGCAAGAAAGAGTAGCCACCGAGGGCAAAGCAGCCCACGCCAGCAGGGGGAGAGAGCCGTCCGGCGGGCCAGGTTTCCCGGTGCAAGGAAGTAAACCGGCGCCGGCCCAGGGGAAAGCCGCCGGTTTCAGGTATAGAACCGGCAGTAGATAAGGCCGTTCACCGGCTTGCGAATGGCCTCGGGAAAAGGACTGCTTGACAAATTAATTTGCGGCAGGCTATACTGATTTCAGTCCGTTCGAAACAGGCAGCGGCATGGTTTCGAAGCACACACACCGCCAATCCAATCTCCGGGGATCGACCATCCTGCTGGGTGGCTTCGTCCTTTTTTTGACGTTAATCCTCCTGTTTCGGGGCGACATCCTCCTCATCCTCCCCCAAATTCCGCGTTTTCTGGTCAGCCTGGTGGTAGGGAAAAACTACGTCGAGACTTCCGACGAGCTCACCCGGGCCATCCTCTCGGTCATCATCCTGTCGGGCACCTGCCTTGGTTCGCTGGTCTTCCACCTGTGGCTGGTCTCACGCTTCGTCCTGCCGGCGCAAAGCGAAGACGACCGCTGGAAGGTCTTCCAACGCTTCCTGCTGTACATCTTCCACGCCCACGGGCCGGCCATCTTCGTGCGCGACGGGCGCAAGCGGGCCAACCCCAAGGAATTGGAAAAGCTGCTGCCCGGCATAGCGCTGGTGGATTACAACAGCGCCCTGGTACTGGAGCGCACGCCGGTCGATTCGATCAAGAAGCGCCTCAGCCTGGGGCTGCTCTCCCGGCTGTTGAACGAGCGGACCGGCAGCCGCCCGGTGCGCATCGTCAACCATGGGCTGGCCTTTATCCGCCCTTCGGAAGTCATCCGCGGCGTGGTCGACCTGCGCCCGCAGCTGCGCGTCTCGCCGGAAGTGCGCGCCTATACCAGCGACGGCATCGAGGTGGCCACGCGGGCCATCGTCATCTTTACCCTCGGCCAGGAACCGGACGTGCTCTACGTAACCTACGATGGGGAGCCACTGGCTTCTAACCTGCGCGTCATCCGCCTGGAACAACCCGCCGCCTCAGTGACCAATGGGCGGGAGACCCTGTTGTACAACGAGCGTACCGGGATCGTCCAGACCGGGCCAGGGCGCGCCGAGAACTTCCCCACGGTGACCGCCCTGGTGGACGAGCTGGACGAGACCGACCGCCGGGAGATTGATCGCTACGCCCACGGTTATCGCAACGTGACCGGCGCAGCAGAGCCCGAAACCCAGCCGGTCTTCGATTCTCGCCCTTACCTGCCCTACCGGTTTTCAGAAAAACGGGTCTACGCAGCCGTGTTCTCCAAAGCGCGGGACACCAAAGACAACGTCCTGGGCGACTGGACCGACCTGGTCCCCCAGGTGGCGGTCGAGCTGATGCGCAGCACCCTGGCCCAATGGAGTTACGACGACCTGTACCTGCCCCATGAAGCCGATAGGTACCCCATCCTGGACGAGGTCAAGCCCAGTTTCCGCACCCAGTTGCGCAACCTGGGCGTGTTGAGCTACCGCTTCGTGCGCCGCAAGGACGGCCGCCCGGTAGAAGAGGGCATGCTGTGGGACGAAAACATGCTGGAGATCTCCCCCGTGCAGGAGCTGCGCAGCTCGAAGCTGCTGCGCGACCGGGGTATCAAGCTCATTTTCAGCACCTTCAGCGAGCTGCGCCCGGTCAACGAAGACGTCCTCAAGCAGCGCCTGGAGAACTGGCGCGCCCATTGGGAGAACGAGGACGAGATCAACCGCGCCGCCCAGGAGCTGGAATTGAACCGCACCCGCAGCCGGGAACGCGCCCACGCCCAACGCCAGATGACCCGCGAGCTGTCGGAAATCTTCCAGGCCACTTCCCACTCGCAGGAGGCCATGACCATGCTGGTCTTCCAGGCCCTGGAAAACGTGGCGACCGACCCGGCCACGCGGCGCCTGCTGCCGCGCGACACGATCGATTTCCTGCGTAACATGGGCAACTGGCTGCTGGGGGATGCCAACCGCCTGGGCCTCGAAGAGGAATTGCGCCAGGTGCGCCGCGAGCAGCGGCGCCTGGAAGAAGAAAACCTGGATTCCGAACAATCTTCCGAACAATCACCCGATGAGGCGCCCGGCGAAGCCGGGGAAAGCAGCAGGGAAGCGTGAGACGACCGGATCGTTTCTTTTTCGAAGACCTGTTCAGCGGTGAAAACCGCTGGGGCATGCTGCGCCTGTTCGTCCTGGTGGGCACGCTGCTGCTGTCCGTGCTGGCCCTGGGGCTGCACAACCTGCGCTTCCTGGTCGGGCCGGTGGGTATCATGGTGATCGTACTGCTGTGGGGGGCCATGTACATTCGGGATATCTACGAGCTGAAGAGCCTGGGGGCGGCGCTGAACTACCTGTTGGCCTGCCTGTTCAGCCTGCGCATGCCGCGACTGATCATCGAGGGTGGCGCCAGCCAGACCCGCCCGGGTGAGGAGAACCTGATCGAGACCATCGGCGGGCCGGGCACGCTGGTGATCAAATCGGGCAACGTGGTGCTGTGCGAGACCATGCAGGGCCCTTCCAGCATCCACGTGGCCGGTGAGCGTTACATCCGCCGCTTCGAGCGCATCCACCAGGTCATCAGCCTGGAAGAACAGCAGGGCATCTCTGAAGACGTAACCGCCATTACCAAGGACGGCATCCTGGTGACCATCCCCAGCCTGAAATATCGCTACCGGGTGTATTCGGGGCGCCAGAAGAACCCGGCCGGGGATCCTTTCGGCTATTCCATCCCGGCCGTGGTCTCCATTGGCTACCAGCGTAACGTGAGCGCGGACGGCCTGCTGCCCTGGGAAAGCCAGGTCAAGACGGTGGTCGAAAGCGTCATCACCGACTACATCAACCGCCACACCCTGGATACGTTGACCGCACCGTATTACACGGGCAGCGACCCGCGCGGCGAGATCCGCAAGATCTTCGAATCGCCGGCGCTGACCAGCTGGCTGCGCAACATCGGCGCCGAACTGGTGTGGTACGAGATCGGCCACTTCGAGTTCGGCGAGGACGTGGCCCGCCAGCGCTTGAGCACCTGGCAGACCAAATGGGATGGCGAATCCAGGTATGTCCGCGCTTACGGCGAGGCCAAGCGCAAGGCCTACCAGGAGCTGGGCCGGGCCGAAGCCCAGGCCGAGATGTTGATGAGCATCATCCAGGCCCTGGAAGACATCCAGCTTTCCGGTCGCCCGGAGGAAAACCTGCGCAACGTGTTCCTGGCGCGCACGGCGCGGGTCTTAGAGGCCATGACGGAAACCAACCCCAATTCCACACAAGGACAATCGTCGCAAAAAACAGGTTGAGTGCGTTTATAATGACATAAATCGGGACCACATCAGTTCCTGAGGGGAGGAATATGGAATGTTCATTCGAGGATGCATACCAGTGGTTGAACCGGTTTGATGAATCGCACCTGTGTGCCCCCACGCGTGCCATCCTGGACCAGTTGTGGCAATCCCTGGCGGAAAACCAGCCGGGGGTGGCCTGGCAGAACATCGAGCGGCTCAAGGCCATTAGCAAGGGGCTGGGACCTACAAAAAAATCGGAAAGCGCTGAGATCCACGTGGAATGCGCCCGGGCCGCGCTGCGCTTGCAGCACCGTGAAGAAGCCCTGCGTTGCCTGCGGGAGGCCTCTTGTCTGTACGGCGGCAATGAGCACTACGTAGCCGTGGTCAAGTGGATGATCGGCTGTCTGCAATGGGAAGACCCGGCCCTGGCCCGCCAGGACGAGGCCATTGCCATGTGGAGCGACAGCATCGAGGAATTCACCATGTGCTACCGGGCGCGCAAGGTCTCTGCCACCCGCGCCCGGCAGTATCACGACCTGGTCATCCAACTGGAGGAAAAGCTGGTCGAAATGATCCACCAGCACCCCCACGATTGTCCTCCACCGCCCGAGGGCAGTGCCCCCATCTCGGCCCGGCCGGCGGCGCACACCGTCCCTGTGGATACCCCACCCGGCACGGAACAAACCGAGCCGGAGAGCCAGGCCGCGCCCGAGACCCCTGTCGAGAGCACCTTACCGATCGAGCCCGCCGGACCCCCGGCTGACGGCGAGCCCCCCGTCGAGAGCACGTTGCCGCTCGAGCCCGCCGG
>JAAZNB010000257.1 GCA_012798515.1 Chloroflexota bacterium | reverse complement strand
ATCCTGGCCACGTCTTGAGGGGCCGGCTCGTAACCGTGTGGATCGATACCCAGTGGCATTAAAGTATCGACTGTCAGGCGGTCGCCGGCCACGTTTTGGGCGATATCGGCGATGAACGATTCGGCCGCCATTACTTTTAGCCCGGAGGATGACGCCGCCGGCTGGGTCTGGGCGGCACCCGGCTGGCAGGCCGCCAGAGCCAAAATGGCGGCCAGGGAATAGATGACAACGATAATCTTTTTCATTTTCTCCTCAAGTTGATATCCGGTACTACCCGGCAGGATCTTTCAGACAAAGGCAACCATCCCTTACTGAAAATGATAATATTTTTCAATTATAACGATGGTTTCAGGCCAATGTCAAGGTGGAAATCGGATTTTGCCGGGTCCGAGTCACGCAGTAGTCTCAGCCGGTCATAGTTACGCGCATTACTTTTTTGCAAACCGCGCAATAATCTAGACAGGATCGTGTACAATCGATTTATCGATAGCTGCAGAGCCGGTTTCTTCCCGCCGGTGCGGCAGGCGAAAAACCACTCCCCTTTAGGAGTATCCCTTGCAAGCCTCTGCGATTGAAATCAATTACTCCGAAGCGAACCTACGCGATCAGATCAAGGCCGGTAACGTAACGTGGCGCTCCACAATTCAAATGTTGGTAATCCGACTGGTTCTGTTTGCCGTTTGTCAAAGCATTATCGCCGCAATCTACCTTTTATTGGGTGAACTGGATGCCTGGGAATCATCGATAGCCTGGTGGCCTTTTACGGCCATTCTAACCAACCTGGTGTGTATGTTCTTATTAGGCCGCCTTTACCATCGGGAAGGCAGCCAGTGGACTCAACTCTTCCAGTTCGACCGCAGTACTCTGGGGCAAGACCTGCTGGCCTGCCTGGGTTTTGCTATCCTGGCCTTTCCCCTGGCGTCATTGCCCAACATGTACCTGGCAAACTGGTTGTATGGCAGCAACGAAGCGGTGTTCAGCCTGTTTTTCCGGCCGTTGCCCATGTGGGCCGCGCCGATCGCGCTGGTGCTCTTCCCGGTCACGATTGCGTTCGGTGAGCTGCCTACCTACTTTGGCTACGTGATGCCCCGCCTGGATGCCCTCAGTGGCCGCCGTTGGGTAGGGCTGCTGCTGCCTGTGCTGTTCCTGGCCCTACAACACGTTACCCTGCCCCTGCTCTTCGACTGGCGCTTTCTGGTCTGGCGGGCCGCCATGTTCGTTCCTTTTGCCCTGCTGGTCGGTCTGGCGCTGCGCTGGCGCCCGCGTTTGCTCCCTTATCTGATGATTGGGCACGCCCTGATCGACCTGATGACCATCTGGTTCGTGTTTACGGCCTCGATATAACCCGCCACACGATTGGTTGCCATGAGCGCTTTCCGGGTCCCACGGCGGCCGGCAGCATCCCTGTTGACCGCGGCTGTGCTGTTTCTACTCCCCATCGCGGTCCGGCTGGTACCCGGACCGCGAACGGTGGATGACGCTTACATCACTTTCCGTTACGCCCGCAACATCCTCAATGGGAGCGGCTTCGTCTATAACCCCGGAGAACACGTGCTGGGGACGACCACCCCGCTATACACCGGCCTGATGGCCTTGCTGGCTCTCCCGGCCGGCGGTCCCCAGGCGCCTTTTCCCCTGCTGGCCCTGGGCGTCAACGCCCTGGCAGATGCCATTACCTGCCTGCTGTTGTGGGACATGGGACGCCGGCTGTTTGCTCCGCGCGTGGGCATGGCCGCGGCGTTGCTGTGGGCAGTGGCGCCTTTCAGCGTTACCTTTGCCATCGGAGGATTGGAAACCAGCCTGTACGTCTGCCTGCTGACCGGCGCAGCCTGGGCCCACATGACAGGCCGCCGCACCCTGGCAGCCGCCTGCGCCGCCCTGGCTATCCTGACCCGTCCGGATGCCTTGCTGCTGGTCGGTTTGCTGGCCCTCGACCGGGCTTACCTGGCCTGGCGCCGGCAGGAACCTCTGCGCCTGGCAGAACTGGCCACGTTTAGCCTGCCGTTGGCAGCCTGGGGCATCTTTGCCACGCTCTATTACGGCAGCCCGCTCCCGCATTCTGTAGCCGCCAAGCTGGCCGTCTATCACCTCTCCGCCGGAGAAGCGCTGGTCCGCCTGCTGCAGCACTACGCCACCCCGTTTTTCGAATACGAGCTCTTCGGGCCGGCGGGCACGGCCGTCGGTCTGATTCTTTACCCGTTCCTGTTTTGGATCGGCGCCCGTAAAGCCAGGCAGGCCATCCCCCGCCTGCTGCCTTTTATCCTTTATCCCTGGGTCTACCTGATCATCTTCAGCCTGGCCAACCCGCTCATCTTCCGCTGGTACCTCACCCCTCCCCTACCCGCTTATTTTTTCTTCATCCTGTTGGGCGCCGATACACTCCTGCGACAGGTTTTACCCCGCCTGCTGCCCGGCGCCGCCGGGCAAACGGCAGTCTCGCTGCTCGTCTTGATAGCCTTGCCCCTCGGCTTCAGCCTCAGCCAGTGGGAACGGCTGCCCGACCACGGCCCCCAGCGGCCGGCCCCCAAGATGGCCTGGATCAAACTGGAACTGCTCTACCAGCAGGTGGCCCGTGAAATCGCCCCTCAAATGGACGGCGAAACCGTGTTAGCCGCCGGCGATGTGGGCGTGCTGGGGTACTACACCCCGGCGCGCATCCTGGATACGGTGGGGCTCAACTCCCCTGAAGCGTTGGAATACTACCCCATCGACCCGCAAGCCTACGTGATCAATTACGCCATCCCGGCCGGCATGGTGGTAAACCAGCAGCCAGGATGGCTGGTCTTTCTGGAAGTCTACGGCCGCCGCACCCTGTTAGCCGACCCGGCCTTCCAGTCCGGCTATACCCTGTGGGAGGACCTTCCCACTGATATATACGGCAGCCAGGCCATGCTGGTCTACCGGCGTAACGCTCCTTGAGTTATCGCTCTTCCTACTGGCGCGGACGCCCAAAAATCACCTTCCACAGACCCTGTACAAAATTGAGTAGAGAATAACGATCCATTGTAAAATGAATCGCATGTACGATCTTGCGCTGTTCCCGCTCAACACAGTCCTCTTTCCGGGCATTCCCATCCAGCTGCACATCTTCGAGCCGCGTTACAAACTCATGATCCAACGCTGTATGCAGGAGAACCGGCCTTTTGGCGTGGTCCTGATCCGCCAGGGAGTCGAGGCATTTGGGCCGCTGGCCGATCCCTATCCTGTGGGCTGCTCGGCGCGCATCGTACAAATCGACACGTTGGAGAACGACACCTACAACATCACGGCCATGGGGGACACACGTTTTCGCATTATGTCTCTTGCAAGGGAAAAAGAACCTTATCTGACCGGTGAAGTGGAGGATTTCTTGTTCAGCGACCCCACCTCTATCCAGGTACGCCAGATCATCCGCACTCTGCACCGGCCGGTTCACACTTATCTGCGCCAGCTGCGCGAGATCGATAATTTCGAATTCGATTTTGGAGAAGTACAGCTGCCCGATGAGCCTCAAATGCTGCTTTACCTGGCTGCAGCGCTGCTTCAAATTCCCCCGTTAGAAAAACAACCCCTGTTGGCCGCCGAATCGACCCAAGACCTGGCAAGACAGATCTACCGCCTCTACCAGCGAGAAAATGCCCTTCTGCCCTGGTCCAAGCGTTTCGAAGATCCAGACGCAGAACGCGCTGCCTGGCTCAATTAGCCCTCTCCCCCATCAGTCTTCTTCATCGCGCTCGTCTTCGAACTCCGGAAGATACCACTGCTCTGCTTCTGGCTGTTGATGTTCTTCCTGATCTTCCGGCGTCAGAGGATCATCCATGCGTACCTGGAGCGAGATCCCGGCCGTGCGCACTCCATTGGGCGTCATGATCCGGCGCACCTTGTAACGCAGAAAGTACATCTTGACGAACTCATTATTCAACACGTCCTTGACCGTACGCACACTCACCGAGGCGCGCCGGGCCAATTCAGCCATATCGGTTTCGATGACGTTGCGCAGTTCGCCTGTTTTGGGATTCCAGTAACACATCGAGCGCGCCGCTAGAATCGTGGCGGCGGCTGAATGGCCGATCAGCGGTACCCAGTTGTAGAAGAAGTATAGGGTGACGAACATCCCCCGCTCAGGCTGGATGACGCGCGCCCGTTCACTACCATAGGCCCGCTGCAACATCACCTTGCGTGGCGAGCCCTCCGGCGGGGCCGGCGCCTGGTTGCGGTGCGGGCGCGTTTCTCCCTCCGGCGCCGGTTCCACCGCCTGAGGCACATCTTCCTCTCCGCCGTGATAGAAACCGTTCATTACGGTGACTTTCAAGCTCAGCGGTTCCTGGTACAGACCCTCCAAGAGCCGGGTGATGCGTCCCTTGAGGCGATTTTCCACCCAGTCGCGGGCATAGGGATTATAGGCACCGATCGTAAAGACCTTGCGATCGTATCCCAGGGGACGCAGCGGTTGTACCCAGGTCTCGAACATGGCCCGCGACATCTCGGCGCGCAACTGGCCTAACACCAATTTCCAGGCTTCTTCATGGCCGGGAATGGTGACCTTGGGTAAGTTTGTCTGGACGATTGTCTCCATGCGACTCTTTCGATTGACAGCCGGTTCGCAAGTGTGCCGGAATGTCTCAGGTCGAATGTTTCTTGCGGCTGGCGGTTGTCAATGCCCGCACCTGGTTCTCCAGATAAGCCACCACGGCGGGGAAATCCTCTTGCCGGATGTCTTCCGAACGACTGACACCGGTCATGCGGGTGATATCCATATAAATACCCGGATAAGGTTTGGACACACCGGCCTCCTGCAGCAGGGTGCCCAGGGTACTGACTAATTGGCGGAGCTGCCCGAGTTGCTCGGGGCTGAGACGCGCTTTGGGTCCGGCAACCGTTTCCAGGTGGGTCACCTGCTGGCGCAGGTTACCAAACGCCTCCCGGATCTGTTGGACCTTTTCATCGTGAGATTTACGTATCTCGGCCAGCTCCGCATCTACTTTTTTTGACAGCTGTTCCTCGAAGTTTTCTTGCTCGGTCACCATGCGGGCAATGGACTCGCGTAAGAATTGCAGCTCCCCCCGTTCACTGATCCCAAAATGCTCGGCCAGGACAGTATGCGATTCGTCCAGGAAGGCCCGCAGCAGGCTGCGCGCTTCTTCGTCCTGGACACGCTCCAGCTCGACCCCGGTCATAAACAACGGCACGGCCGAGGCCATCAGACAAACAGTCGGCTGCGGTCCGCCGGCGGTGCTCATCAAGATGGTAGCCGTGTATGGCTCGAAATAACCCTGCTGGCGTACCAGGCGCTTACGCTGCGAGCGTTGGTCCAGGCCAAAAGCATCACACAACGAGCGGATGGAGACATAACCCTTACCGTCTTTCAAGTCTGCTGTGGCGATTTCTTTTCCCCGGAAGTGCAGCTGCCGTTCCTTGACCGGGTGAAAAACGGGTGATTCAAAAGACATGCGTCTTCCTCCTCCAAAAAGCGTATAGCTTAACCGACATCCCCCTAAAAATCCCCCTGCCCTCCCCCCAAAAATCCTACTTGAAATAATTATGGTTATTTATTCTTCCTATAATTACCTCGATTTTTGGTAGAAGTAATCTCCTCACCCCACCATCTGACTGACCAGTTCCGCCAGGTCCTCGAAACCTTCGTATCCTTTGCGGTTCGCCAGGCGGCTCGAACGGGCCGAACAAATGCGGGTCAGGATACCAATCGTCTCACCAATGGATACTTTTCGCTCTAACAACGCCGATAAACGTTCCTGCCAGACCTCTAGCTCACTGATTTCGCCCTGGGAAAGGGTGATACCCACCTTTTTCCGCGGGATGGGAGCCGGCGGGCGACCTGGCGGGCGGGTTTCCATTTCGAAGGATGCTTTACGGGCTTCGTATAGTTGAACCCAGGCAGATTTGCTAGAAGATGAATCAGATCTCATGCCTTTACAACCTCACGAACAACGTCTAAACTAATGACGGTGTCATCGCTTTGCAGAAGGGTGTCGGTGGAAAGGGCGCACAGGCGAATAATTTCGCGTGGCACCCCACCCGATCGCTCGTAGAGCAATTCGAAAGCGTCATCATCGATTAAGGCCTCATTTCTTCCGGCTACGCGCAAGCGGAAGATGACCATTTGAAGTGCGCTGGACAGGGTCAACGGCGGCAACACCAGGCGAACGAACACACGCGCGTTGACGGCCTTATTGGGCTCGAAAAGCGCCGTCATTTCGCTCTGCCCGAAAGCCAGGATCTGGACGACTTTGGCGTCGTAATCAAAGTTGTACAGGCGGTGAATGACTTCCAAGGCCTCGGCGACCATGAGCTGAGCGTCATCCAGCAGCACGACCACGTTGCGGTTGGCCGTAAAAGCATCGGCCATCATCCGCTCCAAACCCTCCATCTGGCGTTGGAAGCTACGCTGCGGTGGAACCCCCAGGGCGTTTGAAATCTGGCGGGCAGCATCCATGGCCGACTTGAAGGCAGCCGTATGAATGTAACAGATATCCAATCCTTCTTCAGCAGCATATACATCGTACAGGCGGCGTGCCAGGGAGCTCTTGCCCATGCCCATGTCCCCTGTAATCAACGCCAGCCCACGGCGCCGGGAGATCACTCCCTGCGCCTGCCGGTAAACGGCCAAATGCTCAGGCCCCAGGTAAAGGTAACGGGGATCGGCGGATAGCTTGAAGGGATCTTCTTTTAGACCCAGTCGTTCCAGGCGTGCCACGCGCCACTCGTCGCTCAATGAATCCAGCATACACACCACTCCTCTTTTTACTGCGCTCATTATTGCACGTTTTTGCCCAAAAAACAATAGAATTAGCGCAATTATAGGTTCGAACCCCAAAAGTTAGCCTAAATATATTGAACCCAGTGTCCAATTATGCTAATATCAACGTAACAAGCCAAAATTCTGTAGAACAAATGAATTTTGGAAATTTGTTCCATAAGAGAAGGTCTCCATGGCTGTAACCATAACAATTGCAAACGAAAAAGGTGGGGTGGGCAAGACGACCACGGCGGTCAACCTGGCCGCGGGGCTTGCCATCCGACTCTCCAGCCAGCCCGGGCCAGCCTCACGGATCTTGCTGGTCGACATGGATCCCCAGGGCCATGCCCTGTTGGCCACCGGCTACGGACAACACAACGCTCCCCCCGCCGAGTCGCTCTCGGCCTTGTTGACCGAGACCCCACCGCCCTCCGTGCAGCGCATCTTGCGCCACAGCGTGCAGTACCCCAATCTGTTTTTTATCCCGGGAAACCGCACTGCCATGGTAGACGCCTCGCGGGTCATGCCCACTTTGATGGCCAACGAAAGCCGCCTGTCCCGTGCCATTGCCCCTGTCCTTTCCCAGTTTGCTTTCGTTATCATCGATACCCCACCCACCATGGGAGACCTGTTGATCAACGCTCTGGTCGCCACCAGTCACGTCTTGATCCCGGTAGAGACCAGCTACCTGGGGGTCTCCGGGCTGCGCGAACTACAAAATACCATCGAGCAGGTACGCATGCACTTCCGCCCGGAGATCAAGATCCTGGGGTACCTGCCCACCCTGTGCGACGAGCAGCGTAGCGAGACGCAAGAGATCCTGGAAGAGCTGCAAAAGCGTTACCCCGGTTCTGTCTTGCCGCCCATCCATAAATCCACCGACCTGGCCTACGCCCACTCCAGCCACACAGACGTTTTTACCTATCGTCCGCCCCGCCAGCGCCAGCCCAACCAGCTGGCCTCCAGTTCGCGGGCCACACAGGAATACGCACAGCTTGTCGAAGCCGTACTGGCCGGTACCCGCTAAAGCGCGGCTATCGACAAGATATTCGGAGGTGCAATGTCTCCCAGTTCCCGGAAAAGGTTCAACGCATTTGACGATTTCCCTGCCGGCCAGGACCAGCAAGGCGAAGTGCCACCGGCGCCCGCGGTCCCACTGACACAGCCGGACAAAATCCAGGAACCTCCCGCCGTCGAACGCATCGAGCGGCTGAAGCCGAGCCAGATGATCCCGGACCGGTTCCAGCCCCGTCGTTTACTCCCCGCCAGCCTGCGGGTGGCTTTTTACAGCGGGCAGATTAGCTGTTACCAGGCCGCTTCAGAATGGTTATCCCTCTCCCACCAGGATAATAGTTACCGTGGTGAAATCGAGCGCCTGCTGGCGATGGGCGGCTCATTCGAGGAACACGGCCAGATCAAGCCCATCACCGGCGCCTGGGTGACGGCCACGGATGGCAGCTATATCTTCCAGATCGAAACTGGTGAACGGCGCTTCTGGGCTGCCTGCCTGCGCACCGTCCTGGAGCAATTGGAAGAAGAGCTGCTGCTGCGGGTCGAGGTCGTCCAGAAACCCACCCGCCAGCGCCAGGTGCTGGAGAACCGTCACGCCGAGCCGCCCTCGGCCGTCAGCCAGGCTTGCGAAGTCGCTTCTCTCATCCTGGCCGAGCTTGGCATCCTGCCCGACGCCAACCAGGCCGACGACTTCGACTACTTCCGTCTGGCGCGCACACAGCGCATGCCGGCCGGCCTATGGGACCGGATCACACCCATCATGCAGCTCACCCGCCCGCGCATGGT
>JAAZNB010000256.1 GCA_012798515.1 Chloroflexota bacterium | reverse complement strand
TTCCGCTTCCACGTCGTCCGCCGGGTCGACGAATACAAGTCCGCTTACCAGGTACCCGAGTAAATCACAGGCGACCGGCCAGCGTTTATCCGTTGCGCCCCTGGCCGGCGCTTGCTTGATGCCATTGATTTCAACGTTTTCACAACAAAAGTTCAGGAGGTATTCAAATGCGCAGCTTTTTAGGTCGAGACATCCTTTCATTGAAAGACTTTGAACGACAGGAGTTCTTCCGTGTCTTCGAGGTAGCCGCCGAATTGGAGCCCATTGCGCGCAATCGTCGTAATAGCAGCCTGCTGGCCGAAAAGACCATGGTCACGGCCTTCTACCAGCCCAGCACCCGCACCCGCCTGGCGCACGAAGCCGCCATGCACCGCCTGGGTGGGCACGTCACCGGTTTCTCCGATGCCAAGATGACCCGCGCCGGCGACTGGTACCAGGAATCGATCAAAGACACGGTCAAGATGCTGGAGTTCTACGGCGACGTGATCGTCATGCGCCACTTCCAGCAGGGCGCCCCGCAGGAAGCTGCCCGGTGGGCCAGTGTGCCGGTGATCAACGGCGGTGATGGCTGGGGCGAGCATCCCACCCAGATCCTCACCGATCTGTACACCGTCCTGCGCGAGAAGGGCCGCATCGATGGCCTGCGCTGGCTGGCCGTCGGCGACATGCGCATGCGCACCATGCACTCCCTGGGGTATGCCCTGACCCAGTTCGACTGCCCGATCACCTTCGTGGCGCCCCCCGAAATGTCGCTGACCGACGAATTCAAGGCTGAACTGGAACAGTACAATCTGAATTTCAAAGTGGCTGATCACGTGGAACAGGCCATTGCCGAAGCCGATGTCATCCTGGTCGAGCCCGTGGTGCAGCCTGACTACACCAAATCGCGCCAGGAAGCCGGCGAACACGGGATGACCCCCGCCAATTACAAGATCACCCGCGAACTGTTGGCTTCCAAGGCCAAATCGGACGCCATCTTGCTGCATTCGCTGCCCCGCATGGATGAAATCCCCGCCGACGTGGATATCACCCGCTGGTCACGCTACTGGCAGGAAGCCTTCAATGGCGTTGTCATGCGCATGGCGCTGTTAGCTCTCGTCCTGGGTGCGATGGAATAATTCTCCTCCAAATGAAGGGGATGGAGTATCATAAGAAACTCCATCCCCCCCACTCTTGGAGCTAACATGCGTATCAACAAACTTCGAATCCCCCTGGCCCCAGTTCTATTCTTCGTCGTAGTCTTGTTTAGCTACGGGATCTATATTCCGTGGTTTGGCCTGTATGGGGACGACTGGATTTACATGTGGGCGCACCACCTGTTAGGCCCACTCTTCTACGTGGATTTTGTGTCTATCGACCGGCCCTTCTCGGCCTGGATCTACATCTTGAGCAGCGCCGTCTTTGGCGACACCGTGTGGATGTACCACGTCTTGCTGCTCGGGCTGCGCTGGTTGAGCACCGTGCTGTTCTGGTGGGTACTGCGCTCCATCTGGCCGGAGCACGAACGGGCTGTGACCTGGATGGCCTTGCTGATGGCGGTGTATCCCGGTTTCAAGCAGGAGCCAATCTCGGTGCAATTCATCCTGCACTTCAGCGTGCTGGCTTTGTTCCTCTGGTCACTGGGGTTGATGATCCAGGCGGCCCGCCGGCCGGAACGTTCCCGCCTGTATACCGTGATCGCCTTGCTGGCTTCTGCTCTGGCGGTCTTCTCCCTGGAATATTTTGTGGGCGGTGAGTTCTTGCGCCCGCTGATCTTGTGGGCGGTCTACAGCAGCCAGGTGCCGGAAGTGCGCGCCCGCCTGCGCAAGGTGATCGTCACCTGGATCCCCTACCTGGTCGTACTGGTCTTATTCTTTATCTGGCGTGTGTTTATTTTCAAGTTCCCGACCTACCAACCGGGATTGTTGAACAGCCTGGCGAGCAACCCGCTGACCACGCTGTACGAGTTTGCCCTGCGCATTGCCCGTGACCTCCGCATGGTCACTTACGGCGCCTGGCGACAGGTGTTCAGCCTGCCGGACCAGAGCCAGTACGTGCTGCCGGCCATCGCTTTGATGGTGGTCATGACGGCCGTGGTGTGGTTCCTGATGACGCGCAAGACGGCCGCTGTGGCCGTTGAGGGCGCCGAAGGCCAGGCCACCTGGAAAGATTGGGCCCTGCAGGCCGTGTGGGTGGGCTTGCTGGCCATGTTGGTCGGTGGCATCCCCATCTGGGTGGCGGAAGTTCCCCTGGAGATGAGTTTCCCCTGGGACCGTTCCACGCTGTCTTACCTGATCGGCCTGAGCCTGTTCACCGTGGGAGCCATTTACCTGGTGGTGCGCAAGCCCTTCCCGGTGATCCTGCTCAGCCTGATGGTGGGCATGGCGGTGGGGTTCCAGTTCCAGAACGCCGTCGTCTATCGCAACGAGCAGGACAAGATGAACGAGTTTTACTGGCAGATGACCTGGCGTATCCCCGCCCTGGAGCCTGGCACGATCATGGTCTTCCAGGACGTGCCCCTGAACCGGGTAGGGGATAACAGCATGACCCCGCCGGTCAACTGGATCTACGCCCCGGACCTGCACGACGACGACGTGCCGTATAAAGTCTTCGACCTGACCATCCGCTACGGCGAGGGCCGGGACCTGCCCACGGCCGAGGAAAATATCGAGGTAGTGCATTCGTACCGCAACATCAATTTCTCCGGCAGCACCTCCAACATCCTGGCTTTTCGTTATAACCCGCCGGGTTGTTTCCGGGTGTTGGGCCCCGAAGACCTGGCCCTACCGGCCCTGCCCGGTGACCTGGGTGATTTCCTGCCCATTTCCAAGCTGGACCAGATCGTGGTGGATACGCCCAACCCGGCCGTCCCGCCCAGCGTGGTCGGTCCGGAACCGGAGCACGACTGGTGTTATTACTTCGAGAAAGCCGACCTGGCGCGCCAGCAGCAAGACTGGACCGCCGTCGAGGATTGGGGCGAGCAAGCGCTGGCGCAATCTTTCCACCCCCGGGATGCTTCTGAGTGGCTGCCCTTCCTCGAAGGGTACATTTACCGGCAAAATTGGGATCGCGCCAATCAGGTTTCGCAGGAGGTGATGGAAAAAGAGGCCAACCAGACTGCGTTGTGCGCTACCTGGGAGCGCGCATTACGGGCCACGGGATATTCCCTGCCAGACAACCCGTCTGCCGCAGTGTTGAGCGAATTGGGCTGTGTGCCTTAGCTAAAGACGACGATTGATTTTTCTCCAATACAGTTGGTGGATCAATATTTAACAAAGGAGTGATTCTAATGCAAACATTTCTTCACGGTCGTGACTTGATTTGTGATTTGGATTTCAGCCGCGAAGAGGTCGAAACCGTTCTGGACGTGGCTTTCGATCTGAAGCGGAAACGCGCTTTGAATGAGCCCCATGCTCTGCTGCGCGACAAAGTGTTGGCCATGCTGTTCTTCTTCAGCAGCACGCGCACGCGCGGCTCTTTCGAAGCGGGCATTTCTCAGCTGGGCGGCCACGCCGGCTTTATTGAATCGCGCACGACCCAGATCTCTCATGGCGACACGGCCAAAGAGATCGGCGAGATCCTGGGCCGTTATTATGACGGCCTGGCCATCCGCCACGTCGAATGGGGCAAGGGCAACAAGTACCTCAACGAAGCCGCCAAATACTCCCGCGTGCCGGTCTTGAACATGCAGTGCGACGACTACCATCCGTTCCAGATCCTGGCCGACCTGATGACCATCGTCGAGAAAAAAGGCCGTGACCTGCGCCGTAAAAAGATGGTCGTCTCCTGGGCCTATGCCGCCTCTTACCAGAAACCAATGTCCATCCCGCAGAGCCTGGTGCTGCAAATGCCCCGCTTTGGCCTCGACCTGGTCCTGGCGCATCCGCCGGAATTCAAACTCAAACCGCAAATCATGGAACAGGCCCAGGAACTGGCGCGCAAATACGGCACCGGCTTCGAGGTGACCGACGACATGGACGCGGCCATGAAAGACGCCGACGTGATCTACCCCAAATCCTGGGGCGCTATGAACACCACCGAAGACGAAAAAGTGGGCGCGGAGATCATCAAGAAGTACGAGAGCTGGATCATGGACGAACGCCGCCTGGCGCTGGCCAAGCCGGACGCGATCTACATGCACCCGCTCCCCGCGGATCGCAACATCGAAGTAACCGACGCAGTGATCGATGGCCCGAATTCAGTTGTCTACGATGAGGCAGAGAACCGGTTACACGTACAAAAAGCTGTTATGGCGCTTACGATGAGTTAGTGTGGGGTTGGTTTATCTATATCTCAAGGAGTCAATGCAATGGAGCGAAAAGGCGTAGCAGTTGTTGCTGTGGGTGGAAATTCTCTGATCAAGGATGGCGCCCACAAAACAATCCAGAATCAATATGATGCCGCAGTGGAGTCCATGCATCATATCGTGGATATGATCTTACAGGGGTGGGAAGTTGTGGTTACGCACGGGAATGGGCCGCAGGTTGGCTTTATTCTCCGCCGGTCCGAGTTATCGCGCCACGAACTGCACGAAGTGCCGCTGGATTACTGCGGCGCTGACAGCCAGGGCGCAATCGGTTATATGTTCGAACGGGCCCTGTGCAATGAATTCAAGCAACGCGGCCTGGACAAGTCGGCCGTGGCTGTGGTCACCCAGACTATTGTGGACCGCAACGACAAAGCTTTCCAGAACCCGAGCAAACCGATCGGTTCTTTCATGGACGAACCGATGGCCAAAGAACGCGAGGCCAAAGAAGGCTGGACGGTAGTGGAAGATGCCGGGCGCGGCTGGCGGCGTGTGGTCGCTTCGCCCATCCCGGTGAAAATTGTCGAAGCGCCCGCAATTCGCTCCTTGATCGATAATGGCTTTGTCGTCGTTGGCGTCGGCGGCGGCGGGATCCCGGTGGTGCAGCTTGAGAACGGCGACCTGGAAGGCGTCGAGGCCGTGATCGACAAAGATTTCGGTTCCTCGCTGCTGGCCAGTATGATCAACGCCGACCTGTTCATCATCAGCACGGCCGTTGAAAAAGTAGCCATCAACTTCAACAAACCAGACCAGAAGTGGCTCGACCGCCTGACGGTCGCAGAGGCCAAACAGTACATGGCTGATGGGCACTTCGCCAAAGGCAGCATGCTGCCCAAGATCCAGGCTATTCTGAAATTCCTGGAAGCCGGTGGAAAACAGGCCATCATCACCAACCCTGAAAACATCGGCCGGGCCCTGAAGGGTGAAACAGGCACCTGGATCGTCCCCTAATAGTGATTTTACGATGCACGTCCGGGTCATCCGGACGTGCATCGTCAGCTTTATATGATCCGTTTGGGTGAGGACGGGATAGCCTTCCGCGATTAAACTGTATGGAAGTGAGAGGAGGTTTCAGTGTAAAATAAGTTGAATATGGAGCCAGCTATAAACCCCAGAAATGCAATCCGTTTGAATTTGGGCCAATCGCTGCTGGTTTTCCCTCCATATCATCTCTTTACTGTGACCTCAACGATAGTTTAAGAGAAAGGAGGTGAAGCCTAGTGTAGATCTTTCTCCTAGTCCTGTTGTTAAACCATACCTGAAGTTGATAACTATTGGAGGAGAAAATGAAACACAAATTGTTTGGTGTCGTTGCTGTGCTGATGGTATTTGCGTTTGTTCTTTCCGCGTGCCAGCCGGCAGCAACTGCCACCCCTGCACCAGCAGAACCGACCGAGGCTCCTGCTGAGCCAACCGTAGCCCCCGCTGAACCCACCGAAGAAATGGCTGAACCGACTGAGGCCGAAGCCGAAACCGGTGAAGCGCCTGCTGAAGGTCTGACCTTCGGTCTGCTCCTGGTCGGCCCCTACAATGACCATGGATACAGCCAGGCCACCTACGAAGGCGGCTTGTACGTCGAAGAAAATGTCCCCGGCGCCACCATGCTGTACGTGGACAAAGTCAACCCCGCTGATCGCCCCGGCACCACCCCGGCGCAGCTGGCGGAAGACCTGGTCTCCAAGGGCGCCACGGTCATCATCTTCAACTCAGATGACATGAAAGACAGCGCCATCGAATTCGCGACCAATAATCCCGACGTCTACACCATGCACGTCTCGGGCGATAGCGCCTGGGCGGAAGGCCAGGACTACGCCGATCTCTCGAACCTGGTGAACGTCTTTGGCCGCATGGAATATGGCAAGATGATTGCCGGCTGCTCGGCCGCCCTCACCACCCAGACCGGTCAGATTGGCTACCTGGGGCCGTTGATCAACGATGAGACCCGCCGCCTGGCTTCTTCTGCCTACCTGGGCGCCCGCTATTGCTGGGAGAACTACGCCGGCAAAGATCCTGCCGACCTGTCCTTCAAAGTGACCTGGATTGGCTACTGGTTCAACCTGCCGGGTGTGACTTCTGACCCGACCCAGGTTGCCGACGATTTCTTCAACAGCGGATACGATGTGGTCATCTCCGGTATCGACACCACCGAAGCGGTTGCCGAAGCCAAGAAGATGACTGACGCCGGGCAGAGCGCCTGGGCGATCCCCTACGACTACATTGGCTCTTGCGAAGAAGGCGCAGACGTATGTCTGGGCGTGCCTTACTTCAACTGGGGTCCTTCCTTCAAGGCCTACATCGAGAAGGCTATGGCCGGCGAGTGGAGCGGTGGTTGGGAATGGACTTCTCCCGACTGGGCCGACATCAACAATGTTGACACTTCGTCGGTCGGTTTCGTCAAGGGCGATGCACTGGGCGAAGAAGCTTCCGCGAACGTGGATGCCTTCATCGGCGAACTGGCTGGTGGTTTGAACCTGTGGTCTGGCCCGCTCAACCTGCAAGACGGGACTGAGTACCTGGCCGATGGCGAAGCCGCCACTGATCAGCAGATCTGGTACCTGCCTCAGCTGCTTGAGGGCATGGAAGGCCAGAGCGTCCAAGAGTAATCTCATCATATTCGAAGGGGAAGGCGATCCAATCGCCTTCCCCTTCAAGGATCAAGATCACTCATGAAGGTTGAGCTCCGCAATATACAAAAACATTTTGGCCCGGTACACGCCAACGACGATATCAATCTTGAGATCCCTGCCGGCCTCATCCAGGGGATCCTGGGAGAGAACGGCGCTGGCAAAAGTACCCTGATGAAAATTCTCTCCGGATTCATCCAGGCGGATTCGGGTGAGATTCTCCTCGACGGCCAGCCACGGAAGATCCTCTCCCCGGCGGATGCTATTCGCCTGGGGGTTGGGATGCTGCACCAGGACCCGTTGGATTTCCCGCCCATGAAAGTCATCGAGAATTTTCTGGTGGGACAGCCTGGCAGTCTTTTTGTCCCGTACAAAGCGGTGAGAAAAGGTTTTCTATCCTTTCAAGAGCAGTTTGGTTTTTCGCTCGACCCGGATGCCTACATCGATACGCTGACGGTGGGCGAGCGGCAGCAGTTAGAAATCTTGCGTTTGTTATGGCTTGGCGCCCGGGTCCTGATCCTGGACGAACCGACCACAGGGATCAGCGCCATTCAGAAAGAGCGCCTGTTCGAAACGTTGCGTCTGCTGGCCAGCCAGGGTAAGACGATCATTTTCGTCTCGCACAAGCTGGAAGACGTGGAAGTGCTGTGCCACCGGGCGGTGGTGCTCCAAAAAGGAAAATTAGTGGGCGCCGTAGAGCCCCCTTACGACATCGACAAGCTGGTTGAATTAATGTTTGGAAAGGCGGTCAAATTGGGAGACCGCACCCCGGGTACGCCCGGTGAGTGTGTCCTGGAGTTGAACAACCTGTGCCTGGAAGATCACCGCTTGCAGATCCGAGACGTCAACCTGAAATTGTGCTCGGGCGAAGTGATCGGGCTGGCCGGGATGGAAGGTAGCGGCCAGGGTAGTCTGCTCCGTGCCTGCGCCGGCATCTTGCGCCCCGTGTCGGGCACAGTGACGGTGAAGGGCAAAGACATGACCGGGAGCCCTTATCCCCGCTTTGTGGATAACCGGGTGGCTTTCCTGCCGGCTTCGCGTATGGAAGAGGGCCTGATCCCCGGGCTGACATTAGCCGAGCACTTCACCCTGGCCGAGGAAAAGCACGGCCTGTTGATCGACCAGGAAAGAGGGCTGGAGACGGCCAGGAATCGCATCCAGGAATTCTCGATCTACGGTACGCCTGCCTCGCGGGTGGAGAAGCTGTCCGGTGGGAACCAGCAGCGCGCTTTACTGGCGTTGTTGAAATCCCCGCTGAACCTGCTGTTGTTGGAGAACCCGACGCGTGGGTTGGACATCGAGTCCAGCATCTACATCTGGCGAAAGTTGAAAGAACGTTGCCGCCAGGGCACGGCGATCCTGTTCATCTCGCCTGACCTGGAAGAGGTGCTGCAATACAGTGATCGCATCATCGTCTTCTTCAGCGGGCGGGTTTCTGCTCCACTGGACGCATCGTCCACCACGGTCGAGCGCCTGGGGCAGTTGATCGGCGGCAAGAACTGGACGGAAACCGTTTCCCACGAGGAGCTGCAATGACCGAAAAACGCACCCGGTGGATCAATGCTCTCATCCAGATCGGCGCGTTTGTACTGGCGCTTTTATTTACCATCGTGATCCTGCTGCTCTCGGGGGCGCCCCCCCTGGAAGCATTCCGGCAGATTATCCTGGGCTCATTACAGTCGTTCAAGAAGTTCTCCGACGTCCTGGTGGCCTGGGTGCCCCTGTTACTGACATCGACCGGGCTGCTGTTGACCTTCACGGCCGGGCTGTGGAACATTGGCATCGAGGGGCAGATTACCCTGGGCGCCATCTTCACTACCTGGGTGCTGCGCCTTTTGCAGGATAGTGCGCTCCCGCCGGGTGTGATCATCGTACTGGCCATCCTGGCCGGTATGGTCGGCGGTGGGCTGTGGGCCGCTCTGGCCGGCGCTTTGAAAACCTTCGGCGGGGTCAACGAAATCTTTGGCGGCCTGGGGTTGAACTTCGTGGCCACTGCCCTGACCCTGTGGCTGATCTTTGGCCCGTGGAAACGCCCCGGGGTGGGTTCGATGAGCGGCACCGAGCCGTTCCCCAATATGCTGTGGCTACCCCAGATCGAGTCGCTGCGCTTGAGCGTCTGGTCTGTGGTGCTGGGCCTGGCCGGTATCATCCTGGTCTACTTTTTGCTGCGCGGCACTTATTTTGGATTGAAATTGAAAGCCGTGGGCAATAACATGCGTTCGGCTTACCGCCTGGGGGTCCCTACCTGGCAGTACATGATGCTGGCCTTTGTGATCTGCGGCGTGTTCGCCGGCATGGCCGGCGCCATCCAGGTCACGGGCGTGTATCATCGCCTGATTCCCTCCATATCCAGCGGCTATGGCTTCCTGGGATTAATGGTTGCGATGCTGATTAATTATCAGGCCATCTGGGTGATCCCTGTGTCCCTGTTCTTTGCGGGGCTCAACATTGGCAGCATCCAGCTCCCCATCGTCCTCAAACTGGATTCCTCGCTTTCGGGCGTCATCCAGGGCGTGCTGGTGCTTTCCGTCTTGATGATGGAAGGCGCCCGCCAGCGTTTGATGCGCAAGTTGTAAGGGGTCTGATTATGCCTATTGAACAAGTAATCATTGGATTGGCGGGCGTGCTGGCAGCGGCTACCCCGGTGTTGTTTGCCACGCTGGGCGAGACTTTCTCCGAGCGGGCGGGCGTCACCAACCTCTCGGTCAACGGTACGATCCTGCTCTCAGCCATGACCAGCTTTGCTGTGGGGGTCAAGACCGACAGCCTCATCCTGGGCTTTCTGGCAGGGGCCGGAGTTGGCGCCCTGGTGGCCTTGATCGTGGCCTTTAGCAGTATTACCCTGGGGCAATCCCAGGTCGCCATTGGTTTCGTGCTGGCACTCACCTGTCGTGATCTGGCCTATTTTTTGGGCAACCCGATCATGGGTGAGGTGGGCCCACGCCTGCCCGCCCTGGTCATCCCGGGCTTGAGCGAAATCCCCATTCTCGGCCCGCTGTTGTTCCGCCAGGATCTGATGACCTACATCAGTTTCGTGCTTATCTTTGCCTCCTGGGCGTGGATCTTCCGCACCCGCCCTGGCTTGATCTTGCAGGGCATCGGCGAACGCCCGGCGGCGGCTTATGTGCGCGGGGCCAACGTCAAGGGCCTGCGGTATCTCTACACCATGTTGGGTGGGGCGCTGGTCGGCCTGGCCGGCCCCATGTACTCACTCAGCATCAAAGCCGGCTGGAAAGGCACCATCTCGGGCCTGGATGGCATCGGCTGGATCGCCCTGGCGATCACCATTTTCGGCGGCTGGAACCCACTGCGGGCGGCGTTTGGCGCCTACCTGTTCGCCTTGCTGCAGTGGCTGGGCCTGGTCTTGCAGCCCAGCCTGCCCAACATCCCTTCGCAGGTGCTTCAGGTTGCGCCTTTCCCCCTGATGATCCTGACCCTTTTACTGGTCAATATTGGTAATACGGAATGGCTGGAACGTACCCTGGCCGGGCTGCCAGAGCCGACGCGCAGGTTTATATCCCGCGTGATCCGCTCTCTGCGTTCATCGCCCCCGGCGGCGCTGGGAACAACCTTTGAGAATGAATAAGCCCGGCTGCGTGCAGCCCGGTCAATGTTGGTGTGAAACTCGAACCAGAAAAGGTGAAAATGGAAAAGACATTCCTGGGTTACCAATGTTCTTTATGCGGTAAAGAATATGCTCCCGATGAAGTACAGTACGTCTGCCCGCAGGATGGCGGGAACCTCAACGTGATCCTGGATTACGACACCATCAGGGAACGGTACCGCATCGAGGACATCACCTCGCGTAAAGACGCTTCCCTGTGGCGATACCTGCCGCTGCTGCCGGTCAGTGACCCGGGCGGCGAGGGCACGCCACTGCGCATGGCCGGCTGGACGCCGACCTACGCCCCGCCGGCGCTGGCCGAAAAACTGGGCCTGAAGAACCTGTGGGTCAAAGACGAAGGGCGTAACCCAACTGCTTCGTTCAAGGACCGGGCCAGTGCCGTGGTGGTAGCCCGGGCGCGCCAGATTGGCGCCGAGGTGGTGGTGACTGCCTCGACCGGCAATGCCGGCGCCGCGCTGGCAGGCATGTCGGCGGCAGTGGGCCAGCGGGCGATCATCTTTGCCCCGCGCACGGCCCCACCGGCCAAAGTAGCCCAACTGCTGGTGTACGGTGCCCTGGTCATCCTGGTGGACGGCAACTACGACCAGGCCTTCGACCTGACCGTCACTGCCTCGCAGGAGTTCGGTTGGTACTGCCGCAACACCGGCTATAACCCCTTTACCGCCGAGGGCAAGAAGACCGCCGCCTACGAGATCTGGGAAAACGTGTTCCTGGGCCTGGGCGATAGCCAGCGAACGCCGGTCGTTTTCGTGTCGGTGGGCGATGGCAACATCATCTCCGGCATCCACAAAGGTTTCAAAGACCTGAACACCCTGGGCTGGCTGCCGGCCATGCCCCGCTTGTTCGGCATCCAGGCGGAAGGCTCCGCAGCGGTGGCCAACGCCTTCCAGGCCGGCACGGAAAGCATCCAGCCGGTGTCGGCGACCACGGTGGCCGATAGCATCTCCGTGGACCTGCCGCGTGACGGCGTGCGAGCCGTTCGGGCGGCGGTAGAGACCAAGGGAACCTATCTAACCGTCAAAGACGAAGACATAATCAAAGCAATTGCTGAACTGGGCAAGGTGGGTATCTTTGCCGAGCCGGCCGGGGCCACGTCCTACGCCGGCCTGGTGAAGGCCTGCCAGATGGGTTTGATCGATCCGGAAGACCCGGTCGTCGTTTTGAACACCGGCAGCGGCTTGAAAGACGTGCGAGCTGCCATGCAGGCCGTGCAGGCAGCGCCGGTCATCGAACCCAGTCTGGATGCCCTCAAGCAGTTTTTGAAGATGTAAGACAAGAGGGGCAAGGCAGATTCTATGGAACCCGTATTTTCAATCATTGCGCCGATTTTCAACGAAAAAGACAATCTGGATGAGCTATACAAGCGCATCAGCAGCGTGATGGATGAAACCCAAGAACCCTGGGAGCTGGTCCTGGTCGACGATGGCTCGCGCGACGGCTCGACGGATATCATCCGCGAGATGGCCGGACGCGATGAACGCGTGCGGCCGGTGATCTTCGCCCGCAATTTTGGACACCAGATTGCCGTCACGGCCGGTTTGGATTACAGCCGCGGCAAGGCAGTGGTCATCATCGACGCCGATTTACAGGACCCGCCTGAGGTCATCCACGACATGATCCAGAAGTGGCGCGAGGGATACCAGGTGGTCTACGCCGTGCGCACCGAACGCGAAGGCGAATCGTGGTTCAAGATGATCACCGCATCGGTGTTTTATCGCCTGATCTACCGCATTACGGACGTCAAAATTCCCCTGGATACCGGGGACTTCCGTCTGATGGACCGCAGCGTGGTCGACGTGCTGAACCGTATGCGCGAGCGGCACCGTTTCTTGCGCGGCATGTCGGCCTGGGTGGGATTTCGTCAGGTAGGTGTGGAATATCGCCGTGCGGCGCGCCATGCGGGAGAGACCAAATATCCCTTCCGCAAGATGCTGCGCCTGGCATTGAACGCCATTACCGGTTTCTCTTATCTCCCGCTGCAAATTGCTACGTATATGGGGTTTATCTCGGCCGGAATCAGTATTCTGGCCATTCCGGTAGTTGCCATCATGCGCCTGGCAGGCAACGAGGCCTTTTTCGGCCAGGCGACTACCCTGATCGCAGTCCTGTTCTTGGGAGGTGTCCAACTTATTTCATTAGGCATCCTGGGTGAATATATCGGAAGAATCTACGACGAAGTGAAAGGTAGGCCCCTGTATATCGTTAGCGAGGGACCATCTGATATCAATAATCAACATTCATAAGCAGGAGAGATAGAGGCATGTCGAAAATTGATTTAACCCGTTATCAGGACCGTCTGGAGCGTGGCGTCAAGAAGGCACGCGAACGGAATATCATTATTCCGACGCTGGCTCAACAGAAAAACCCGAGCCTGGTGCCCGCCGCGATTCAGGAAAAGCTCAAAAATATTGGTTTATGGGACGTGCATCCCGCGAATCTGTACCGTATTACCTGGAAAAACGAGCCGGTTCCTTTTGGTGGGGGGTATGATGGCGTCAACTTTATTGAGTTCCCCAGCAGCCTGACCGGCACCGACGCCCGGATTATCGCCCTGGTGGGGAAATGGTTCCCCACGGGGGCTCATAAAGTCGGCGCAGCCTTTGGTTGTCTGGTCCCCCGCCTGGTAACCGGCCAGTTCGACCCGACGACCCAGAAAGCCGTGTGGCCTTCTACCGGGAATTACTGCCGCGGCGGCGCCTACGATTCAGCCCTGTTAGCGTGTACATCAATTGCGATCCTGCCTGAAGGGATGAGCCGCGAACGCTTCGAGTGGCTTTCTAACATTGCCGGTGAAGTCATTGCCACGCCGGGAAGCGAATCCAACGTCAAAGAGATCTTTGACAAGTGTTGGGAGCTGCGCCGGTCTGGGGAAGACCTGATGATCTTCAACCAGTTCGAAGAGTTTGGCAATTACCTGTGGCACTACGAGATCACCGGCCACGCCATGGAAGAAGTGCTCAAGAAAGTCATGGGCCCGGGCGATAATTACTGCGGCGTAGCGCTGACCACCGGTTCGGCCGGCACGATTGGCTGCGGCGATTACATGAAACAGGCCTATCCTACCAGCAAGATCGTGGCTAGCGAAGCCCTGCAGTGCCCCACCCTGCTGGCCAATGGCTTTGGCGCGCACCGTATCGAGGGTATCGGCGACAAGCATGTGCCGTGGATCCACAACGTCAAGAACTCTGACTTCGTGACGGCCATCGACGACAACAACGTGGTCAATATCATGCGCCTGTTCAACGAGCCCGTCGGCCAGGAATACCTGCGCAAACAGGGCGTGCCCGAAGAGACCATCTCCAATCTGGACCTGCTGGGTTTCTCCGGCATCGCCAACGTGCTCTCGGCGGTCAAATTTGCCAAGTGGAACGAGCTGGGCAGCAACGACGTCGTGCTGACTGTACTGACGGACTCCATGCAGCTGTATTCCAGCCGCATCCAGGAATATCGCCAGCAGTCTGGCGATTTCACCGAGGTTAATGCGGCCGCGGCCTATGCCCATGACCTGCACGGTATCACCACCGATAACATGCAGGAACTGACCTACCCGGATCGCAAACGCGTCCATAACCTCAAGTACTACACCTGGGTGGAACAGCAGGGCAAGACCTACGAAGAGATTCTGGCCCAGTGGAACGATCCGGATTACTGGACCGAAATCCAGAGCCAGGTGCCCGAGATCGACCACCTGATCGAAGAATTCAACGACCAGGTCGGCCTGCTCAAAGAACTCGCCTGATCCGTATGAACTTCACCTCCCGCTCCTATCTCCAGGGGCGGGAGAAATTTTCACCTTCGCAGCCCGCCCTATGAGCGCATATCTTTCCGAGTCGGCTATCATCCTGGTAGCAGTCATGCCCGAGACGCGTGACCTGGAAATTGCCCGCCTGTTGGGCTGGTATCG